>CAMDHB010000078.1 GCA_945897655.1 Pseudorhodobacter antarcticus | reverse complement strand
TGGGAGTCAGGTCGGTCAGCATGTTGCGGATGTTGGTGGAATAGAGGGTCGAGGCTTGGGCGGCCATACGGCTGGGGAAATCGGTATAGCCGACCACCGTCACGCCATTGTCGCTGACCACTTTCTGGTCTGGCACCGTCAAATCACAGTTGCCGCCGCGTTCCGCCGCAAGGTCGATCACCACAGAACCGGGCTTCATCAGGGCAACCATATCGGCCAGCCACAGCTTGGGCGCAGGCCGTCCCGGGATCAGCGCCGTGGTAATCACGATGTCCATCTCGGGCGCCAGTTCGCGGAACTTGGCAAGCTGCTTTTCGCGGAATTCGGGGGACGAGGGCGCGGCATAGCCCCCGGTCGCGGCACCGTCCTGCGCGGCCTCAAACTCCAGAAACACGAAGTTCGCACCCATCGATTCGATCTGCTCGGCCACTTCGGGACGCACGTCAAAGGCATAGACAATCGCGCCCAAAGACACAGCCGTGCCGATGGCGGCCAGACCGGCCACGCCGGCCCCCACGATCAGCACCTTGGCGGGGGGCACTTTGCCTGCCGCCGTCACCTGACCGGTGAAGAACCGGCCAAAGTTGTTCCCGGCCTCGATCACGGCGCGGTAGCCCGCGATATTGGCCATCGACGACAGCGCGTCCATCTTTTGCGCGCGGCTGATGCGGGGCACCATGTCCATCGCGATCACCGTGGCACCGCGTGCCTTGGCTGTTTCCAGCAGTTCGGGGTTCTGGGCCGGCCAGAAGAAGGAAATCAGCGTCTGGCCAGACCGCAACGCCTCGGCCTCGGCCACTTCGGGCCCACGCACCTTGACCAGCACATCCGCCGCCGCCACCACGGCAGCCGCATCCTGCATCACCTCGACCCCGGCCTTGGCATAGACCGCATCCGAAAACCCGGCCCGCGCCCCGGCACCGGCCTGAATGCAGCATGTGTGGCCCAGCTTGACCAATTGCCCCGCCGAATCCGGCGTCATGGCAACCCGGTTCTCCCCCGGGAAAATCTCTGATAGCGCCCCGATCTTCACTTTTTGCCCCCGTTCTGGTCTGGCCGAAGGTGCGCGGCCTTTGTCGGGCAGCCTTAACATCGCGGAAAGATAGTTCAACGGCTGATTGCTGCCCGCGCGGAAAATACCTTTGTATACAATCCTACTGCCTTAAAACCGCCAGATCCAGCGCGGCACGCGCGCGGCCCAAGCCTCGTAGTCCGGCCCAAAAGCCGCACGCAGCCGCGCCTCCTCGTCCAGGATATAGCGCCGGGTGATCCAGACCATGAACAGGGGCACCAACGGCAGCGCCAGCAGCGCCCCCCACCACAGGATCGCGCCCGCCAGAATCATCGCATCGGCCAGATAAATCGGGTTGCGCGTAATGCCGAACAGGCCGCCCGTCACCAGCGCCGCAGGGTCGCGGCGCGGGATGAAGGTGGTGCGTGCCCGGACCATCCCCACCAGGGCCAGCCCCATGATCGCGAGACCGGCCACCACCAGCGCCGCGCCAAAGCCCTCAAGCCCCGGCATTGGCCAAAGCTGACCCAGCGCCCATGCCATCACCAGCGCCAGCGCCAACCACAAAGGCGGTATGTCAATCTCCCTCAGCATCCCGCCAACCTGCACCGCCTGACTACAAATGCAATCGAAGAAAATCATTTCAAGCTTGAAATTTCGGCAGGACCCCCTATTGCTGGCCCCAACTCCGTGCGAGACTGCACGGCAAAAAGGGACCCGTCATGACAACCGATTTTGCCGCCACCAAAGCATTCTTCGACCTGCCGCAGGGGGTGACCTATCTGGACGGCAACTCGCTGGGGCCCCTGCCACGCGCCGCGGCGGCCCGGGTGGCGGCCACGATCACCGATGAATGGGGCCAGATGCTAATCGGCGGCTGGAACAAGGCGGGCTGGATGGATCAACCCTCCAAGGTTGGCGACCGCATCGCACGGCTGATCGGGGCGGCGGCGGGCACTGTGGTGATGGGCGACACCCTGTCGGTCAAGGTCTATCAGGCGCTCGCCTCGGCATTGGATCTGAATCCAACGCGGCGGATCATCCTGTCGGACACCGGGAACTTCCCGTCTGATCTGTACATGGCGCAGGGCCTGTGCCGCATGTTGTGCCAGGGCTATGAGCTGAAAACCGTGGCCCCCGAAGACGTGCTGGACGCCATCGACGACACCATCGCCGTCACCATGATCACCGAAGTGGACTATCGCACCGGCCGCAAGCACGACATGGCCGCCATCACCGCCCGCGCCCATGCGGCGGGCGCGCTGACGATCTGGGACCTTGCCCATACTGCCGGTGCCCTTCCGGTTGACCTTGCAGGCACGGGGGCCGATTTTGCGGTGGGCTGCACCTACAAGTATCTGAATTCCGGACCCGGCGGCCCCGCCTTCATCTATGTTGCCCCCCACTTGGCCAACAAGGTGAACCCCGCCCTGTCCGGCTGGCTTGGCCACGACGCCCCTTTCGCCTTTGACCCCGATTACCGCCCCGGCCCGGGCATCGAACGCATGCGCGTGGGCACTCCGCCCGTCCTGCAACTTGCCGCTCTTGAGGCCGCCTTGGACATCTGGGACCAGGTCGACATGGCCGACCTGCGCGCCGCTTCCCTGCGCCTGACCGACCAGTTCATTGCCGAGGTTGAGGCGAGTTGCCCCACTCTGGCCCTTGTCACCCCCCGCGAGCAGTCGATGCGTGGCAGCCAGGTTTCCTTCTCTCACCCCCAAGGCTATGCCATCATGCAGGCCCTGATCGCCCACCGCGTGATCGGCGACTTCCGCGCCCCCGACATCTTGCGCTTTGGTTTCACCCCCCTCTTCACCGATGCTGCCGATGTCACCCGCGCCGCCGAAACCCTGGCCCGCATCATGGCGGACAAACTGTGGGACAACCCTGTTTACATGACCCGCGCCAAAGTGACCTGACCCTTTCATTCTGGCCCAAATATCCCTGCCGGAGGCTCCACCCGATGCCGCACATCCGCCCCTATACTGCCCAAGACCGCGCCGCTGCCGAACTGGTATTCTACCGCGCCGTTCGCGAAGGGACGGCGGCCCACTACCCCGAGGCCGAACGTGCCGCTTGGGCCCCCACACCCGACCCCGACCATTCCCGGCCTGACAAACTTCTCTCCCAATGGTGCTATGTGGCCGAGGAGGACGGACAGATGACCGGCTTCTTCTCGATGGACCAAACTGGCTACCTCGACATGGCCTTTGTCATCCCCGAGGTGATGGGCAACGGCACCGCCGCCGCCCTTTATGACACGGTGATGGCCCGTGCCAAACAGGCTGGCGTCAAACATTTCACCGTGCGCGCCGCAGTCCAGTCGCAACGCTTTCTGTCGCGGCGCGGTTGGGTGCTGGACCGCATGGCGGAGTTTACCGAAAACGGCTTCACCTACACCACCGCCCTGATGTCGCTGGACCTGAAATGACGCAAGATCCAGCCCGCGACGGCGCCCAGATGTCCTTTGACGGGCGGATGTCCTATGGCGACTATCTGCACATCGACCGCATCCTGTCATCCCAGCGCCAGTTGACCACCGCGCATGACGAGATGCTGTTCATCATCCAGCACCAGACCTCCGAGCTTTGGATGAAACTGGCCCTGCACGAACTGGACGCTGCCCGCCATGCCATCGCAACTGACCGCACGCGTGAGGCCTTCAAGATGCTGGCCCGCATCTCGCGCATCTTTGAACAGTTGAACAACGCCTGGGATGTCCTTCGCACCATGACGCCCTCGGATTACACCACTTTCCGCGAGGGGCTGGGCCAGTCATCCGGGTTCCAGTCCCACCAATACCGGCTGATCGAATTCGCGGTCGGCAACCGCAATCTGGCCCTGCTGCGCCCCCATGCCCACCGCCCCGACACGTTGGCCCTGTTGCAAGCGGAACTCGCCCGCCCCTCGCTGTATGACGAGGCGCTGCGCCATCTGGCCCGGGCGGGCCACCCCGTTCCGGCGGATGTTCTGTCGCGGGACCTGTCGCAAGCATGGGCGGCCCGCGATGATGTGCGCGCCGTCTGGGAAACCATCTACCGCGATCCCAAGGCCCATTGGGAGGCTTACGAGCTTGCCGAAAAATTGGTCGATTTCGAGGATTATTTTCGCCGCTGGCGGTTCAACCACGTGACCACAGTCGAACGCGTCATCGGGTTCAAACGCGGCACCGGGGGCACCTCTGGCGTCAACTATCTGAAGCGTATGCTGGAGGTCGAACTTTTCCCAGAGTTGTGGCACCTGCGCACGACTCTTTGATCGCAAATTATCTTGCGTCTTTGACCTTCACACTTCTTTGACGTAAATATTGCCATATCGGAACAAAACATCGGCTTTGATTGACGGGTAGTAATTGGGATGCGAGTGCGAAGTGTCGGGCTTTTGGCAGGCGTGATTTTGACAATGGGTCTTGCAGGATGCCAGATGGACCCTGCCCTGATGGGAACGGCACCGGCGGCGGTGTCACGGTCGGCCCTGAATGACCCGACCCACTATGGCGCGGTGGAAGACAACGGCCTGCAGGTTCCCGCCGACTATCAGCGTCAGATGGTCAGTTACGAATCCGATCAGCCGGTTGGCACGATCATCATCGACCCTTCGACCAAGCATCTGTATCTGATCACCTCAAAGACAAAAGCGCTGCGGTACGGCATCGCTGTGGGCCGCGCGGGATTTGGCTGGTCGGGCACGGCTGACATCGTCAGTCGCACGACATGGCCCAAATGGATCCCGCCCTACGAGATGATCGACCGCAAGCCGGAACTGGAAGAGTTTCGCGATGTGGGCCAGCCCGGCGGCCTGACCAATCCCTTGGGGGCGCGGGCGCTTTATCTGGAAACCGATGGTGTGGATTACGGCTACCGCATCCACGGCACGCCCGAATGGTATTCGATCGGCAGCAATGCCTCGTCCGGATGCATTCGCATGATCAATCAGGACGTGATGGACCTGTACAACCGCGTGCCCGACGGCGCCCGCGTTGTGGTGCTGACCGAGGATGGCCAGTTTCCAACCCGTCTGACCGTCCCCCCCATCCCCGCCCCGAAAAAGCCCGAGCCGGAATTGGCAAGCCTCGCCGCACCTGAATTGCCTGCCGAGGGCACTGGTCCGTTCTAAGGCCGCGCCAAACTCAGGCGTCAGGGGCATCGCCGCCAAAGGCATCACGGGCCAGCGCTGCGGCGCCGATCAGCCCGGCGTTGTCCAGCAGGCTTGCCCGAACAACCCTTGTGTCGCGAAAGGGTGGCATGGCGCGGGCGGCGATTTCGGATGACATGGCGGGGTGCAGTACATCCAGCCCGTTCATCACCCCACCGCCCAGAACCACGATATCCGGGCTGTAAACATGCAGCAGGCTGACAATCCCGATACCCAGCCACCGCGCCTCGGCCGCAGCGACCGCCATTGCGCCCGGGTCACCGGCCCGCGCCGCCGCAAAAACCGCCTCGCCATCTGAAAAACCGGCACGGCGTGCGGCAGCGGTCAGGGCGGGCCCTGCGGCAAGCGCCTCCCAGCAGCCGGGATTGCCGCAGTTGCAGACCGGGCCATCCGGCAGAAGGGTCATGTGGCCCACATGGGCCGCCATGCCCCGCCGTCCGCGCTGCAGCCGCCCATCGACGATCGCACCGCCGCCAATGCCCGTGCTGACCGTGACATAGACCATGTTGTGATGGCCCCGCCCCGCACCGAATTGCCATTCACCATAGGCCGCCGCGTGGCCATCATGGTCCAAGAGAGTGCGCAGGCCAATCGCGCCCGCAATCCGGTCACGCAAGGGAAAATCGCGAAAACCATCAATCGTTGGGGTCGACAGGGCCAGCCCCTGCAACGCATCCAAGGGTCCGGGCGCGCCGACCCCTGCCCCAAGCAGGCTGCCCACGGCATGGCCCTGCATCGCCTGCGTCACAACCTGCGCCACCGCTTCCACCACCGCATCGCCCGAGGCGCGGGCAGGCGTCACCCCTTCGGCCCGGGTCAGCAAGCTGCCTTCAGGCGACACGACCGCCGCCCGGATACGACTGCCGCCGATGTCGATGCCAAGGGTGTTGCGCCGGTCCATGCGCCTTACCGCAGCCCGTGCAGACAGTGGATGCGCGCGGCCAGATCAGCAGCACCGTAAGCCAGCGATCCCATTACCACAGTCTCGGCCCCGGCGCCCACCAACACGGGCACAGTTTCCTCGCGGATGCCGCCATCTGCTGCCAAGACACAGCGCCCCGGGTTCGACCGCGCCGCAATCATCCGCCCCGCCTGCTGCAAACGCGCAGGCGCGGTGGGGTCCAGCCCCTGCCCCTTGACGCCGATCCGGGTGCCCAGAAGCGTCAGGAAATCCAGATCCTCCAGCACGGGGGCAACGGATTCCACCGGGGTTCCCACCCGCAGCACAACCCCAGACTTCAGCCCAAGCGACTTGATCCGCGCCAGCGCCTGCGCGGCATTGCGGTTTTCGGCATGCACCGAAATCAGGTCGGCCCCGGCTTCGGCAAACTGGTCCACCTGCGCCAGCAGCACCGCATCTTCCATCATCAGATGGACGTGGAATGGGATCGCGGTGCGTTTGCGCAGGGCAGCGACCAGATCGGGAAAGAACAACAGGCTGGGCGCGAAATAGCCATCCGCCACATCGATGTGATAGATGTCGGCCAATGCTCCGACGCGGGTCAGGTCCTGATCCAGCGCGATCAGGTTTGATGACCACAGCGAAAACTCGGCCAGGCAGCGCCCGGTGGGCAGGGCATCAAACCAGTCAGTGTTGGGGTGCGGCATCGGTCAGACCTTTCAGAAAGCCAAGAATGGCGGTTTGCATGGCAGCGACATGGGCCGCGCGGTTTTGCCCTTTGGGCGGGATTTCAATCAAGGTGGCCCCGGGGATCAGGCGGGCCAAATGGGTGGCATGGGCCATCGGATGGATAAGATCCTGCTCGGTGCCAAGAATCAGCACGGGCAGCCTCAGCGCCGAGAGCTCCGCCTCGGTCACACCGGGGCCGTCTGCCGAAATGCGGGTCAACAAAGCCGCAGTGTCCATCAGGGGCTGCCGCGCAAAGAACCCACGCAGCGATGCCAGATTGTCGGGGGCCGCTTGGGCCAAGTCGCGCGCGGTTTCTGTGGCCTCAAACGCCGCCAGCCCTTGGTCCAGCATCTGGCCCACAATGGCATTCGGCTGCATGTTGGCCGGAGCAGCATCGGTCACCCACGCGGGCCGGGACAGGATCAGCGCAGGCACCAGATCGGGACGCTGCACCGCCAGCCGCAACGCAATCGCTGCCCCCATCGAAATGCCACCCACGGCCACCGGGGGGGTGGGCAGGCCCGTGATCATCCGTGCGACATCATCGGCAAAGGTGGCAATCGACAGGTCTTTGGTCGGGCCAAGCGGACTGTCCCCATGCCCCCGGCAATTCAGAACGGCGTGGCGAAAGCCTTGGCCAGTGGGAAACACCTCGGCCGGTTGGGCAGCGTCGCCGCACAGGCCGTGCTGGAACACCACCAAAGGGCCACGTCCCATACCGATTTGCGCGGTCAATGGACCTGCGGCCGACGCGACCTGATGCGCCTCATAAGTCATGCGCCAAGCGCCTGAAGGCGGGAATGCAAAAAGCCAGCCACCCCTGCCGCTTCATCCGCCCGCAGACCGTGGGTGACCAGCGGGCCGTCAAAGCCCACGCCCCGCAAGCGGCAAAGGAAGTGGTCAAAGTCAATCACGCCCTGCCCCGTGGTCGCAAAACTGCCATCCGCCGCACGGTCTTTGGCATGGGCCATCACGATGCGGTCAGCCAACCCGTCAACTGCCGCCTCGATCACATGGCGCCGGGCGGCGGGTTCGGCCTGCTCGAACAGATTGGCCGGGTCCAGCACGATGCGGATGCGGTCTGACTGCGTGTCGTCGATCAACCGCCGCGCGGCCTCAGCCGAATTCACTACATTCGCCAGCTCAGGCTCAACCCCCAGCAGGACATCGTGCCGCTCGGCAATCTGGACCGCCACCGCAAAGGAGGCCAGAAGATCCCCCCACGCCGCGACGGTCTGATTGTCGGGATGGTGCCGCCACTGATCCGCCGCATCGCGGGTGCCGGTGCAAAGGGTGATCAACCGGGTCCCCAGCACCTTGCACGCGCCAGCCAGCACCTCTAGCCTGCGGTGGCCGTCCGCGCGCACCTGCGGGTCAGGATGGATCATGTTATAGGTGCCCGACATCGACATGATCTGTTGACCCGTCGCCACACGCGCCTGCGCAATGGCCGCCAGCACCTCGGTCGGAATGTGATCCGGCATCGCCGCCATCCCCGAACAGGCCATGTTATAGGCGACCCCGGCGAAACCCGCCTCGGTCGACGCAGCCATCACAGTTGCCGGATCGCTGCCCGCGAATGTCTTGGCGAAGATGCCGATCTTCATAGCGCGCCCGAAACCTCATCCAGCCGGACCTTGCGCCCCTCGGCCACCGACCGCGCAATCGCCAGCATGGCCCGGACGGATGCGATGCCGTCCTCGATCCCGGCGCCGGTCTGCGGGGTGCCGTTCAGGATCGCATCGGCAAAGCCTTCCACCTGACGGCGGTAGAAATGCCCGTCTGCCCCCAAGGGCCGGTAGGACGCACCATCCCTTTCGCGGAAGATATCCACCTCGGACGTCTTGTAGTACCAAGGGTTGAACGTCTCGCCGATCACCGACCCGTTCTGCCCATAGATCTGGAACCCTTCGTGCCAGTCCATCCGAACCGCACCGGTCAGGTCCAGGTGGCCCAGGGTCCCACTGGCAAATTCGACATCGACAAACCAGCAGTACATGCCCTTGTCCTTGGACAACCGCGCCTGCACCGCAACGATATCGCCCGCAAAATAGCGTGCCGTATCAATCAGATGGCTGCCATGGGCCAGCATGTAATACCGCGCCAGATCGGATTTGGGGTCTTGGGCTGGCTTGCGCGCCTGCGCCGATTTCACGATCAGCGGCTGAACGGCATCCGTCATCGCATAGCGGTGCGTGCTGTCGCAGTACCAGGCTTTCAGGGCGACAATCTCGCCCATCTCGGTGTCGATGAACGTCTTGGCTTCTTGCAGGCCCAGATCATAGCGCTTCATGTGGCCGACCTGAAACAGCTTGCCACTGGCCGCGACGACGCCGGCCAGCGCCTCGCTCTCCTCCAACCCCATCGCCAGCGGCTTTTCGCACAAGACGTGCTTGCCCGCCTGCAACGCCATGATCGATGCCTGAACATGGAACGCATCCGCCGTGGCGATGATCACGGCATCAAGGTTCGGGTCCGCCAGCATGGCGGCATAATCATCAAAGGCCTTTTCGGGCGCATGAGTCGCTGCCATCCGCTCGCGCAGATCTGTAGCGACATCGCAAATCGCATAAAGCCGGGCGTTTTTCGCCTTGGTGCAGCTTTCAAAATGCCCCGCCTGGGCGATGGGGCCACAACCAAGGACCCCGATGTTCAATTTCGTCTGGCTCACAACCGCCCCCGATGCCACGCGCAATCTGCGTTGATGGGTCGCATATGCGATGCAGCGCTGTCAGACAAGATCTTGCTGAACCCGTCTCATGACTTCAGACGAAACCGCTGGATCTTGCCTGTCTGGGTCTTGGGCAGGGCCTCCACAAACCGCACCCGGCGCGGGTATTTGTAGGGCGCGATCACCGCCTTCACATGGTCTTGCAACAGCTTGACCATCAAGGCATCGCCCAAATACCCCGCCATCAGCACCACATGCGCCTCGACCACCATGCCGCGCTCCTCGTCCGCAGCGCCGACCACTGCGCATTCCAGCACAGCGCCGTGCGACAGAAGTGCCGCCTCAACCTCGGGGCCCGCGATGTTGTAGCCAGCACTGATGATCATGTCATCCGACCGGGCAGCAAAGTGAAAGCGGCCCTCGTCATCCTGCCAGAAACTGTCCCCCGTCAGGTTCCACCCCGCCTTCACATAGTTTCCCTGCCGTGCGTCGGCCAGATAGCGGCATCCCGTCGGCCCCCTGACCGCAAGCCGCCCCACCTCGCCCCGGGGCAGTTCCTGCATGTCCTCATCCACGATCCGCGCTTGATAACCGCTCACGGGACGCCCTGTGCAGCCCGGGCGATGGTCATCAAACCGGTTGGTGATGAAGATATGCAACATCTCGGTCGCACCTATGCCGTCCAGCATCGGCTTGCCGGTCCTTTGCATCCACTCCTCATACACTGGCGCAGGCAGGGTTTCCCCCGCACTCACCGCCGCCCGCAGGGACGACAAATCCGCCCCCGCCTCCATCGCGTTCAGCATGGCGCGGTAAGCGGTGGGGGCCGTGAAACAGACCGTCGCCCGGTGTTCCTCGATCAAGGCCACCATATTGGCCGGGCTTGCCTGCTCCAACAGGGCCGCCGCCGCCCCAAAGCGCAGCGGAAAGATCGCCAATCCGCCCAGGCCGAAGGTGAACGCCAGCGGGGGCGACCCCACAAACACATCCTGCGGCGTGACCTGCAACACCTCGGCCGCATAGCCATCGGCAATGATCAGCAGATCGCGGTGGAAATGCATCGTCGCCTTCGGCTCCCCCGTGGTCCCCGAAGTGAAGCCCAGCAGCGCCACATCATCCCGCCCAGTCCTGACGGCCCGAAACCGCACGGGTTTTGTCAGGGCCACCCGGTCCAGTTCGGCATCGTGATTGGAGGTTCCGTCAAACCCCACCACCGTGCGCAGAAACGCCGACCCCTTGGCGCAGGTCACCAATTCCTCCATCAACCGTGTGTCGCACAGGGCGTGGGAAATCTCGGCCCTGTCGACAATTGCCGCCAATTCCCCTGCCCGCAGCATGGGCATGGTGTTGACGACAACCGCGCCCACCTTGGTCGCCGCCAACCAGCAGGCCACCATCGCCGGGTTGTTGGCCGACCGGACCAGCACCCGGTTGCCGGGCCTGACGCCATAACTGTCCACCAAGGCATGTGCGATGCGGTTCGACCAGACCGACAACTCCCTATAAGTCCGCCGCCGACCGTTGCCGATCAGCGCGGTGTTGTCACCAAACCCCCGCTCGACCATCCGGTCGCTCAGCTCCACCCCGACGTTCAGCCATTCGGGATAGTCGAAAACCGTCGCAATCTCGGGCCAGTCCTCGGCCGCAGGCAGGCGGTCCCGCGTAAAGGTGTCAACGTGCCCGGTGGGTCCAAGTTCCATTACCGCCCCCTCAGTCCGGCACCACGGCCGTCGCCTCGATCTCGACCTTGGCCAGATCCTCTACCAGCGCCACCACCTGCACCAACGCCATCGCCGGATAATGCTTGCCAATAATCTCGCGGTAAGCCGCACCCAGCGCCTTCAGCGAGGCCAGATATTCCCGCTTGTCCGTCACATACCAGGTCAGCCGCACCAGAT
>CAMDHB010000077.1 GCA_945897655.1 Pseudorhodobacter antarcticus | reverse complement strand
TGCGCTATGATGCCGAACGTCAGGAACTGATTTCGCAGATGGCGCAACTGGCCTTTCCGATCCGGGATGGCATCCCCATCATGCTGATCAGCGAGGCGCGCGGGCTGGGTTAAGCCAGATTTGATATGGAACCCGTCGGTTTTGTGTTGCTTGGGGGTTGACGCCGGGGCGTGTCATGGTCTTGGTTCGGCTTGATTCTTTGGAATGACGGGACCAGGACTTGACCAGAACGTTCTACAACCTTGCGATGATCGGTTTGCTGTTGGTGGTTGCAGCCTGTTCGCCTCCCGTGTCCGAGGCGACCTTCGAGATTGTGTCGCCCGCGGGCTATGGGGCGATGCAGGATGGCGATTTCCTGATCCCGGCGGTCGCACCGCATTTGTTTTACGAAGGTGCACAAAGGGCCGAGGTTGTGTTCAACGGCGATGACGCGCCGGGCACGATTGTCGTCGATACCTTCGCCCGCCGTTTGTACTATGTCCAGCAGGGCGGCATGGCGACGCGCTATGCGATTGCCGTGGGGCGCGAGGGGATTTCGTTTCGCGGGTCGGGCGTGATCGGGCGCAAGGCGGAGTGGCCGTCATGGACGCCCACCGCCAACATGGTGCGCACCAGGCCCGATCTATATGCCGACTATGCCGCCGGGCTGCCGGGCGGTCTGGACAATCCCTTGGGCGCGAGGGCGCTGTATATCTATCGTGGCGGGCGGGACACAGCGTTCCGCATCCACGGCACGGTCGATAATGCCTCGATCGGCCACGCCACATCGGCGGGTTGCATCCGACTTTACAATCAGGACGCCATCGATCTGTACAACCGGGTCGACAATGGTACCCGGGTCAGGGTTCGCACGCTGGAGGAAAGCATCGCCCTGGAGGGTCACTTCATGGATGATGCTTATGGCCGCGCTGTGCCCGTTTCCCCGGAAAACGAGGCGATGAAGCTGGTGGACGAGGTGCGTATCGCAGAGCGTGAGGCCATGGACCCGGTACTGGCCGCCTATGCCGCCGCCGCCCGCGCCGCAGTCGAGGCTGCCGAACGGCAGGCCGCCGCTGCCGGGGGCTGATGGATAGCTGCGTGACGCCACGCAGCTGTCCGTCAAGTCAGGATCACATAGTCCTTCAGTGTCGGTTCCACCACGCGCCAGGTGCCCTCGAACCCGGGTCGGATGACATAGCTGTCACCGGCCCGAAGGGTGGTTTGGGTGCCATCGGCGGCGGTCAGAACTGAAACCCCCTCCAGAATATGCACATATTCCCATTCGGTATAGCTGCACCGCCATTCGCCCAAGGTCGCATGCCACAGGCCTGCATATAGGCCGCCCCGGGTCTCCAGGTTCCAGGTGGTGTGGACCGGGTCGCCCGAAACAACCTTGGCCGGGTCGGGCCGTGAAACTTCGGGCGTGGTCCCTTCGCGGGTTACGCGCAGTAAATGGGTCATGTCATCTCCTCCGTCAGGCCCAAGGTGGGGCAGCCATGCGTTCTTGGCAAGGCTGTCAGTCGTTCCGGCGTGGTCGAAATTTCCTGTCGCAGTCTTGGCCGGTTGCCCCTATAAAGTCAGATAAACCGCTGCGGAGCCTGACAAATGAGCGCCACATCTGCCTCGCGCCCCGTGCTGCCCCCTGACATCCGTGCCCGCAAGGGGCAAGCGCCGCTGGTGGTGTTGACGGCCTATACCACGCCGATGGCGCGGTTGGTCGATGCCCATTGCGATGTGGCACTGGTGGGCGATTCGGTGGGCATGGTGCTGCACGGCCTGCCGTCGACGCTGGGTGTGACGATGGAGATGATGATCCTGCATGGCCGGGCCGTGGTGCGTGGGTTGACCCGGGCGATGGCGGTGGTCGACATGCCCTTTGGGTCGTATGAAGAAAGCCCGGCGCAGGCTTACCGCAATGCGGCGCGGCTGATGGTGGAAACCGGGGCTGCTGCGGTCAAGCTGGAGGGCGGGGTGCATATGGCGGAAACCATTGCGTTTTTGACCCGGCGCGGTGTGCCGGTGATGGCGCATATTGGCCTGACACCGCAGGCCGTGAACACCTTGGGCGGATACAAGGTGGTGGGCCGCGATTCCGAGGCGGCGGGTGTGATGGCGGATGCCGAGGCGGTTCAGGCCGCAGGGGCCTTTGCCGTGGTACTGGAAAAGGTTCCAGTCGGGCTGTCGGCGCGGATCACGCAAGGTCTGACGATCCCCACCATTGGCATTGGGGCGGGGGCACAGTGTGACGGTCAGGTGTTGGTGGTGGATGACATGCTGGGCATGTTCACCGAATTCCGCCCCAAATTCGTGAAGCGCTATGCCGAATTGGGGGTTGCCGCCGATCAGGCCATTGCCGCCTATGCCGAGGATGTCCGCGCCCATCGCTTCCCCGCGCCGGAACACGGCTTTGCCGATGAGGCGCCCAAGGTTTCCAAGTCTTGACCCCAATCATCCGGACCGTGGCCGAGATGCGGCAAGTGGCGCGCGGCTGGAAGGCGGCGGGCGGGGTTGTGGGCGTGGTTCCCACGATGGGCGCGCTGCATGAGGGGCATTTGTCGCTGGCCCGCGCCGCCAAGGCTGAATGTGACCGTGTGATCGTGACCATTTTCGTGAACCCCAAGCAGTTCAACAACCCCGACGATCTGCTGAAATACCCCCGCACCGAACAGGCCGACGCCGCCCTTTTGGCCACCGTGGGCGTGGACGCCATCTTTGCGCCGCTGCCTGAGGAGGTTTACCCCGACGGCTTTGCCACCGCGGTTTCCGTGTCAGGCGTGGCCGAGCCTTTGGAAGGCGCGCTGCGGCCCGGTCATTTCGACGGGGTGGCGACGGTGGTGACCAAGCTGTTTGGCATGACTTTGGCCGACCGCGCCTATTTCGGCCAGAAGGATTGGCAGCAGCTGCGCGTGGTCAACCGTCTGGTGCGCGATCTGAATCTGCCGGTCTGGATTGTCGGCTGCGAGACGGTGCGAGAGGCTGACGGGCTGGCGATGTCGTCCCGCAACGCGCGGTTGGACACAGCGTCGCGCCCTGTGGCCCCCGCCCTCTATGCTGCCATGACCGCCGCCGCCCGGTACATTCGGGCAGGCGGCGACGCAGCGCAGGCGCTGGCGCAGTGTCAGGCGCAGGTGCTGGCGGCGGGTTTCACCTCGGTCGAGTATGTCGAGTTGCGCGACGCCGCTTCGCTGGAACCGGCGCAGGGTCTGGACCGGCCGCTGCGCATGCTGGCCGCCGCTTCGGTCGGCAATGTTCGGCTGATCGACAACATCCCCGTCTGACCGCACCCCCTTTGCGAGGCGCGCCTGCCGTGCCAAGATGCACCCAAGGGCAGGGCCCGATTTTTCGTGGCGGTGGGATGTAATTCGGATTTACATACCTATCTCAATCCACGGTGTTCAAAGGAGGGCTAGATGGCCAATTTCGACGCTCAGATCAAAGCAAGTCAGGAACAGGTGGCCGCCGCTCAGGCCAAGATTTCCGGCATCACCGCCCGGATCGAGGAGGCACGTGCCAAGCTGGCCAGCGGGGTCGAGATCAACGTGGAAAACGCCACGCTGGAGGATGTGAAATCCCAGACCGACCTGATGAACGCCAACATCGCCGAATTGATCATGGGGCTGGACGATGTCACCGCCGGTTTCAGCGAAGAATTCGCTGAGATGCGGTCGAAAACGGGCATGGAAAGCTTTGTGGGCTTCTTCTCCTCCGCCCGCGCCGATGCGATGCGGCAGGAGCGGATGCGGACGGCCAGCATTGATGACAAGTTGCAGGACCTGATTTCCAAGTCCGACGTGATCGTGCGCCTGTTGCAGGGCCAGTTGGACATGCTGAACGCCCAGAAGGTTACGGTCGAGGCGAACCTGGGCGAGACCCTGACCGACCGCGAAAACACCGTGGGCTTGTTGGAGGCCGTTCGGGCCGAGATCGGGTCGATGGACCCCAAGATCATCGAGCTTGAGAACAAGATCGCGGTCGAGCAGGACGCCGCCGCGCGGACCAAGCTGGAAACCGATCTGGCGGCGCTGAACACCCGCTATAACGCCCTGCTGCAGGACGAACAGGTGCAACTGGCCAAGAGCCAGACGTTGGAACGCTATATCGAGAAGGGCAAGACCTGGGTGGATTCGTTGCAGAATCAGGCGGCGACCCAGTTGGTGCTGATCAACAAGCTGCAGACGGATACCCGGCAGCGGGTGGTTCTGTATGATGCCCTGTCGGCGTCGTTGAAGACCGCGCAGCAGCAGGAAGTGGCGCACAAGATCAACGAGATCGGGGTCAAGACCGATCAGGAGGCTCAGGTCGCGATGGCCGCCATTGGCGCCGCGACCAATGACAAGATGGCCCAGATGCTGGAGGCGCATGAGGGGCATATGGTCTTTGCCCGGCAAGTGCTGGAGCAGAAGGCCAAGGCGGATGAGCGGTTCGCCCGGCGCTTTGCGGCGATTGTCGAGAAGCACGACAAGAATGCGTATGGGGAATAGGTGAGGAAAGCCGATGGATGAGATAAAGCGCGGCTTGGTGATGACGCTCGCACCTGTGGCCACGCTTGTTCTCATTTATGGAACATTCACAGCAGGTGCAGGGATCTATTGGGTGCAGGCCTTGGCAGCGCTCTTGCTCATCTGCACCTGTTTCTTGGGTGCATGGTCTTTTATCATCGGCTTCATCCACTTGGCATTGGGTACGATCACCGTCCTGAAAGCATGGTACAAAGCGAGACGGTCAAATGCCTGAAACGCCCCTTGTCGAAGACCACCAGGAACTGGACGACACCCTAGTCGTCCGGCGCTACTTTGCCAAATTCGCACGTATCACCGCCCTGATGCAGCGCGTGACGGCTGAGGTCGAGAATGACGGCCGCTTGACCCGGACCGAGGCGCGTTTGCTGGGCAAGTATCTGACGCGGTTGGCGTCGACCTTTGCGGCGCTGGCGGACAAATGTCTGATGACGGGCCGGGCAACCGGGGCACCGAAGCTGACCTTTGACCGGCACGAAAGCGGCTTCCCGATTGCGCAGGAGTTGATGGTGATGGCTGTCGATGCCCAGCAGGCCGGCAAGCATCTGGAGGGGATGGCCTCGGCCACCGAGTTGAAAGACAGGATGGTCCGCCGCATCTTGCAGGATCTGGCCGTGCCCACCGACCTGCAATTCGCCCTGTCGCAGCGGCTGTATTACGAGGCTTTGGCGCGGGGCGGGCTGTTCTGGGCGCGCAATGACCCCGATGTGCAGTGGATCGAGGATATTGGCGACCGGCGGCATTATCTTTTGCACTGGGCGGTCTATGACACGCAGGTCAACCTGCCTGTCGTGTACATGATGGATGTCGAGGATGCGGGCAAAAAGCTGTTGCCGAATGACGACAACCGCTGGCCGCAGGTGCAGGCCCATCTGATGGCGCAGTCACTGGCGGGGTTGAAACTGCTGACCATCGCCACCGGCTTTGACAAGGAGTTCCCCGACATCCACCCCAAGAAACTGCGCCGCATCCATCTGGGGCCGATGTATTCCCATGATTTCACCCTGCAATCCGGGCCAATTTCCGATGTGCTGGCCAATGCCAATGCGCCCGATGGCAGCGATTGGGCGCTGGTCTGGACGGTCGAGGATTTGATCAGCGAGCGGGTCGAGGAGGTCAGCGCGGGCTGGTTCTACACGGTCGAGCGGCAGGTCTTTGCGCTGGATCCTTTTGCGGGCAGGGGGGCGGACACCGGGGCCACGCGGACGGAACGCATGGTCATCCTGCCCGAAACCCCCTATCAGGCTTTGGCCGAGATGAACCCGCCCGGTTTTCGGGCGGTGCGGAAATTTGTGGTGGGGGCGGGCGACCGCATCATGCCCGCCTGAAGGAGAGACGATGTCGAAATGTGAATTCCACCGGACCGAAATGGTCACCGCCCGCGCCCATGCCGCCCATTCGGGCCGCCGGGAGCCGCCGCCGCAGCGGACTTTGGCCGGGTATTGCGCCCATTCGGCCAGCTTGGTCACACGTCTGCAGGCCGTGACCGTGGTCGGCGGGGCCAAGATGCTGACCTGTGGCGGCGATGTCGCCAAATGCATGATCCCCGACAAGCTGTGAGGTAACAATGTCCAGCCCCCGCGACACGATGGAACTGCGCGAAGAGACCCTGCGCGCCCAGTATGATGCCGCGCTGGGGCTGCTGACCGGGTTTGACCATGCGCCACGGCTGGCGAAGGCGGCTGAGGTGGTCAGTCCGGAGCGGTCGCCCGGTTTGGGTGTGCGTCGGGGGTTTCGGTCGACCACGCCGGGGTTAGTGACGGCCCCGACGGCGCGGGCGGGCGGGGTGCGGCTGGTTGATCGGGTGCAGGGGTTGGGGGATGGGCTGACGTCTCCGCTGCAAGCCTCGGTTCTGGGCGCGCTGCGGCGCGGGCTTTCGATTGCGCTGGCGTTGGGGGGGGAGTTTGCGGCGGCCTCGGGGCTTTCGGAGTTGAAGAAGGCCAATCTGGAGGCAAGGCTGCCCGAGGTGCGGCGGGCGGAGTTTACCGAGTTGCTGGCGGCAGAGGCGTTGATTTCGCTGCATGTTTTCGCCAATGCGACGGCGTTTCTGCTGGCCCCGCATCTGGGGTCTTTGACGGTCGAGATTGGCGATGTTGAGGAGGTGTTGACCGACAACGCGCCCTTGGCCCTGCCAGGAGCGCGGTGGGAGTTGGATCAGGATATTGCAGCCGTGGCCCCGGATGAGGCGCGGCTGGCGGCGACGGTGGCGGCCTTCTGCGAAGCGCTGATGAAGAAGGTGGCGCAGCGGGCCGAGGGGGCGGCGCGGTTGGGTGGCTTTACGGGCGCGTCGTGGAAGGTCGAGGCGGATGGGCTGACGCTGGCAGGCTTCAAACCGGCGCGGGCGTCCAAGGGCGGTGCCCTGACGATGCAGTTCAAGAAGCCGACCGATGTGGTGGGCAACCATATTGCCAAGTACCAGAGCCTGAAGCTGGCCAAGATGCTGATGGCCTATGATTTTGAACGGCGGTTGAACCCCTTTGCGGAACTGGGCGGGTTCATCTTTACCTTCATGGGCGATGGCGCGCCGGGGACGGGGAAGACCACGCTGATCCAGATGATGGCGGGTTTGTTGAACGATTACTGCAAGGTGGCGGGCTATCCGTTCCGCTATCAGAATTTCTCGATTGACCAGATCGACAGCTATCAGGGCAAGTCGGGGCAGAATGCCAAGGCCTTCATTGATGCCGTGCTGGACCCTACGGTGATTGGGTTCGGGACGATTGACGACATCGATCAGGTTGCGGGCAAGCGGGGGGACCGGCAGTCTTCGGCCGGGCAACAAGAGGTTACAGCGGTATTCATGGGGGCCTTTGCCGGGGCCAATACGGTGGTGCGGGGGAATTGCACGTTCGGGATGTTCAGTAACTTCCCCGAGAATGTCGACGATGCCCTTCGCCAGCGCGCCGGTGCGCGGTTTCTGGTGGACGGGCCGCAAAGCCGCGAGGATTATATTGATATTCTGGCGCTGTTGCTTGGCAAGAACCATGCGATCCCGGTGGGGGCGCATGATCTTTTCGCTGCGCAAGCGATCACCAAGGCAGTCTCGGCCAGCTATGACAGCCACAGCCTGCCGCAGGAGGAGGGCTTGCGGAAGGTCTGGGATCAGGTGGCGCGAGACATGGGGCAACTAGATACGATTGCCAAGCTGGGGGCTTACCTAAAGGCAATTCAGGCGGCGGATGCGCGGTTTACCGGGCGGGCGATCAAGAACATCACCGATGCGGTCAAGGTCAGGGCGGCGGATTTCGAATTGCCGGATGAATGGATGGAGAGCCCCGATCTGTTCCTGTTCAAGCCCTATGACGACAAGGTTGCGATGATCCGGGGCATGATGAAGCCGATGACGGTGGAGATGGTGATCCAGGAGATCAACCGTTATGCCGACAGCGAATTCCGCTATGCCGACAAGTCGGATGAGGTGGCGATTTCGGGCATGGTCCGCGACTTTGGCCGTCAGGAAGAGGCGAAGCGGCGGTATCTGGAGGGGAAGGTTGGCTGAGGTTTTGCACCTGAACCTGACCAATGCGATCCTGCCCTTGGTGCTGTTGGTCGCACTGACGGTCGCGCTGCCTGCGGTTCTGGCCGGGGCCACGCTATCGCAGGGCAGGCTTGCGGTGGTGGTGGTGATGACCGCGCTTGTGGTTTGGGGCGTGGGGGCGGGGATCATGGCGATGCTCTATGCCCAGATCAATGACGGGGTTTGGCCCGGGGTTGGCGCATCGCTGGAACGGTCGGGGTTGATGGCCCTGCTTTGGGGGCCGGTGTTGGCGCTGGTCTGGTTGATGCGGGCGCAAGGGATCGAGCGGCGGCGGGGGTTGTTGATGGGGGCCAAGCATGCGGCGGCTGATTGAAAAGGGCCTGATGTTTGGCAACCTGATCGAAGTGTCCTCGCCCGCCTTGGTGGAACGCTATAACCGGGCCATGAAGGCGCTGTGTGGCAAGGAGACGAAGCTGACCGATTTCCACATCGACCTGTCGGGATACTCGCCCGAGATTGGCGATGAGCTGGACGATCCCTTGTATCTGAACCCCAACGGCTGCAATCGCAGTTTTATTCTGTTGTCGACGGCGCAGAAGAACGCGCCGCTGTTGAACATGGTGTTCTCAACCTCGCGTGCCATGCTGGAGGGGTATATCGCGGCGAATGAGGCGCAGTTGTTTGCCCTGACGGCCCGGGACGCGGTGATTGGCACGCTGCAAAGCGGGGTTTACGAGATGTCCACCCCGGCCCGGCTGCTGGAGGTGCGGCAGGTCACGATCGAGGCGGATACGACGGGCGGCCATGTGGCGGCGGCGGGGCAGTTGACGGGGCTGATCGAGCGCTTTCGCAATGAACCGCAGGGTTGGCGCGATGATGTGCTGATTGCAGGCATGATCGATCTGGCCAAAAAGACCGGCGATGTGACGCGGGTGCCGATTGCGCTGACACCCCGGACTTATCCGCAGGGCAGTTTCTGGACGTCGCTTTTTGGCGGCATGTATCTGTTTCGCGATGTCCGGTTCCCGGCGCTGATCGCGAAAAAGCCGGTAGGGCAAGTGCCCATTTCGCCCGTGTTCGACCTGTCGATGCGCAATGAAATTGCCGATTGGCTGACCCGCAACGCGCTGGTGGAACCCATTGTGACGGCGCGGGGCATGGATGCGGGCGCGGTGATCCGGCAGAAGATGGACTTCATCCTGGTCGATGCGGCTGACCGGCTGGGGTTGGACATTGGCGATGCGCGGCGAACGGAACTGCGCAAGGTCGCCTATAGCTTGGGCGACGCCCTGCCAGCCGAGTTTCAGGGACTGGGCGCCCTGCTGCGCTGGGTGGAAAGCAAGGGCGACTGGCCGCGCATCACATCGGAACATCCGGCCTATTTCTATTCCTTCCGGGCCACGCCGGGGCCAATGCGCGATCTGGTCAACATGCTGCTGGCGGAACTGTCGCCCATGGATGTGCGGCAGATGTATATCGTGCACAAGGAACTGTTTTACACCAGCTATGCTGGCTGGTCGGACCGCAAGCGCCAGTATGTGGCCGATTTTCTGGAGCGGGAATACAAGGTTGATGCCCAAGGGGTGCGCCTGTCCTTGTTCGGGTCAGAGCCGGGGATGGACCACCCATCCGCCGAGCCTGCCCGCGATCTGGGTGCGACATTGGGCCCTTGGGGTGCGGTGGACAGGAGCAGACGATGATTTTCGGATGGCTGCGGCTGGCGTTCTTCATGTATCTGGGGCTGACGGTGGCGTATTTTCTGACGGCGATCTATTCGCGGTCAGTCCGGCGGGAAAAGCTGGAAAAGGAATGGGATACCGACCCCGCACGCGAAGAGGCCCTGGCGTCCGAACGGGCCGAATTCATCGAGGCGGGGATGGACCGGTACGAGACGGGGCTTAAAAAACGGCTGCTCTGGCTTATCTATGTCATACCGACGATCGCTTTCGTCATGACCATCTACTATGTGAATTGGTACTGAAAGGAACGACCATGTGGACCAAGATTAAATGGGGCTTGCGGATCCTTGCGGTGCTGTTCATCGGCGCGTTCCTGCATTACACGCTGCCGCAGCGCGATGTCGTACAGATCATCAACACCTATAACAAGAACACGCCGATTGGCGCGAACTGGATGTTCTATTCGATCGAGGACACCGGAACCGGGGTCGAGACGACGTCGACCATCCGTGACATCCGGTTCATCGACGCGGTCTATCCGGACGGCGAATCGGTCATGGTCTACCGCAATGAAGACACCGGTTGGTTCTGGCCGCCCTATTTCAAATGGGACAGCAGCACCCTGCAGGCCGAGGCGCAGAACCTGAAATCTGAAAAATCCGCGCCGACTTGGGTCGCGATCACCCATTACGGCTGGCGGATGCCGATCTTCTCGATCTTCCCCAATGCCGTGTCAGTGGTTCCGGTGGCGGGGCCTGACGTGACGCTGATCCCGTGGATCAACATCGTGATCCTGACCTTCCTGGCCTTCATCATCTTTATGCTGCGCCGGATGTGGTTGCAGTTCCGCGAACGGATGGTGGACCCGGCCGTGGCCGGGGTGGAAGAGGCGGGCGACCGGGCGCGGGGTTGGCTGGCCCGGATGTTTGGTCGCAAGACCTGAGCGAGCCCCCGCCGGAGGCTCTTGATGTGATCAAGGAGCCTCCGGCGGGAGTATTTTGGCCAGAATGAAAGGTTATGACCGCAGGGTGCCGCCGGTGGCCTTGCTGACCTTTTCCACGATCCGGGCAGCGACGGCCTCGATCTCCGCTTCGGTCAGGGTCTTGTCGCGGGGTTGCAGGCGGACGGTCAGGGCGATGGATTTCTTGCCGGGGCCCATTTGCGCCTCGGCCTTGTCGCCGGTGAACTGGTCAAAGATGCGAACCGTTTCGATCAGCACCTTGTCGGCACCCAAGGCGGCATTGACAGCAGTCAGCGCCTCGACCCCGGTATCCACGACAAAGGCGAAATCGCGTTCGACGGCCTGCAGATCGGACAGGATCAGGGCGGGTTTCAGCGGGGTTTTCACCTTGGGCTGCGGCACGGCGGCGATCATGACGGTGAAGGTCATGGCGGGGCCTTTGACGTTCATCGCTTGCAGGACCTTTGGGTGAACCTCACCGAAGGTGGCCATCTGGGTGGGGCCAAGGCCGATTAGGCCGGAGCGGCCGGGATGGAGCCAGGCGGGCACCTTGCGGGTGATCTGGACACGGGCCGGGGCGCCAAGGGCGGCAAGAACCGCCTCGGCATCGGCTTTGGCGTCGAAGGTGTCAACCGGGCGGCGGGTGCCGTGGGGGTCGCGCGGGGCAGAGTGGCCGACCAGAAGGCCGGTGGCTTGCAGCGTTTGTTCGCCCGGTTCGCCGCCGTGGAAGACGGGGCCAACCTCGAACAAGGCCATGTC
>CAMDHB010000076.1 GCA_945897655.1 Pseudorhodobacter antarcticus | reverse complement strand
GCCCAGGAACACCGCTATCCTTGTGACCAATGCGGGGCAGAGTTGCGCTTTGCCCCCGGTCAATCGGTTCTGAAATGCGATCATTGCGGGTATGAACAGACCATCCGCATCGCGGGTGATGGCCCCTGGGCGGGCAGCGCCAAACCCTTCCGCGAACTGGACCTGGCGCGCGGCCTGCGCGACGACCTGCCCGCCGCCGCCAGCGAAGATGTGCGCGCCACCAACTGCACCAATTGCGGAGCGGTGGTCGAGTTTCAGGGAGCCACCCACGCCAAGGAATGCCCGTTCTGCGCCACCCCCCTGATCGTTGATTCCGGGTCGCGCCGGATGATCAAACCGCAGGCCCTGATCCCGTTCCAACTGGACGAAACCACCGCGCGCAAGAACCTCATCTCCTGGCTTGGCAGCCTGTGGTTTGCCCCCAACCGTCTGCTGGAGTTTACCCGCGCCGGCCGCGCCATGACCGGCGTCTACGTGCCCTACTGGACATTCGATGCCGACACGGCTTCGCGGTACACCGGGCAAAGGGGCGAGCATTACTACGAAACCCGGACGGTCACCGTGAACGTGAACGGCAAATCCGAACGGCGCACCGAACAGGTTCAGAAAACCCGCTGGTATCCCGCTTCTGGCAATGTATCGCGTCAATTTGACGATGTTCTGGTCATCGCCGCCACCAGCCTGCCCGCCCGTCTGGGCGAGGGGTTGGAGCCGTGGGATCTGTCGGGCCTGAAACCCTATGACCCGTCCTTCCTCGCCGGGTTGCAGGCCGAAGGCTATACGATCGTTCTGGCGGATGGTCATGAGACGGGGCGCAAGAAGATGGATGCCGTGATCTATTCCGATGTCTGCCGCGACATCGGCGGCGATGTGCAGCGGGTGGATAACATCGACACCGATTACGACGCCGAGACCTTCAAGCACATCCTTCTGCCGGTCTGGATGGCCGCCTACAAATACAACGGCCAAAGCTTTCGCTTTCTGGTCAACGGCCAGACGGGCGAGGTGCAGGGCGAACGTCCCTGGTCGGTTTGGAAGATCACCTTTGCCGTGATCGGCGCGGCCATTCTGATCGGTGGGGGCCTTTACGGCTATTACCTCTACGACCCCGGCGCGTTCCAGTAGGTCGGGCGAAAGCCCGACTGCCTCCCCACCTCCGTTGACATCCCCCCGCCTCCGCGCGATAGGGCCAAGGAACTTGGAGGCCCCATGCGCATTCTCGACCACGCCCGCATCCCCGAACTTCCCAAGCCCTATTTCGGCAAGGTCCGCGATTGTTACGACCTGCCCGACAACACCCGCATCCTGATTTCATCCGACCGCATCTCGGCCTTTGACCGCATCCTTGCCGCCATCCCTTTCAAGGGCCAGGTCCTGACCCAGGTCGCCCGCTTCTGGTTTGACCGCACCGCTGACATCTGCCCCAACCATGTGATCAGCTATCCCGACCCCAATGTCGTGATCGGCCGTCATGTGACGATCCTGCCGGTCGAGATTGTGGTGCGCGGCTATCTGGCTGGCAGCACCTCGACCTCTGTGCTGACGCAGTACAAACAGGGTGTGCGCAGGATGTACGGCCACACCCTGCCTGACGGCCTGCGCGACAATCAGGCCCTGCCGCAGACCATCATCACCCCCACGTCCAAGGCATTTGACGGCGGTCATGACGAACCCCTGACCCCGGCCCAGATCATCGGCCAGGGCCTGCTGACCCAAAGTCAGTGGGACGATGTGTCGGCGAAAGCTTTGGCCTTGTTCGCCCGGGGCCAACAGATGGCCGCTGAGCGTGGATTGATCCTGGTCGACACCAAATACGAATTCGGGACAGATGCCGATGGCACCATCTTGCTGGCCGACGAAATTCACACCCCCGACAGCAGCCGCTACTGGATCGCCTCAGGCTATGAACAGGCCCTGCGTGACGGCACTCGCCCACCCAGCTTTGACAAGGATGTCATCCGATCCTGGGTGGTGGCGCGCTGCGACCCCTACAACGACCCCATCCCCGAGATTCCGGCGGCCATGATCGAAGCCACCTCGCAGGTCTACATTCAGGCCTATGAGGCGATCACCGGCCAGACCTTCATTCCCGACACCAGCTTTGCCACCCCGCTGGAGCGTGTCCGCGCCCATCTGGCCCCATATTTCACGACCTGAACCAGACTGTTTGCGCTAACAGCCCGCGCCGATCTAAGATGCCCGAAATCAACAGGAGACCGCGATGATTCTCAGCTGTGGTGAAGCCCTCATCGACATGTTGCCGCGCACCAGCACGCTGGGTGAACCCTGCTTTGCGCCCTATGCCGGGGGGGCCGTGATGAACACCGCCATCGCCCTTGGCCGCCTTGGCGCGCCCTCGGGGTTCTTTTCCGGTCTGTCCAATGACATGCTGGGCGAGATTTTGACCCAGACGCTGGAGGCGTCGAAGGTTGATACTTCCTTCTGCGCCCGGTCGGGCCGACCCACCACGGTGGCCTTTGTCAAACTGGTGGACGGTCAGGCGACCTATGCGTTTTATGACGAAAACACCGCCGGGCTGATGCTGTCCCAAGACCAGTTGCCCACCCTGCCCGCCGACGTGACCACGCTCTTTTTCGGCGGCATCTCCCTCGTCAACGACCCCGCCGCCAGCACCTATGCCGCCCTGCAGGCCCGCGAATGTGGGCAGCGCGTGACGATGATCGACCCCAACATCCGCTTGGGTTTCATCGCCGGGAAAGAGGTGCCCTACCGCACCCGGATTGAAGGGATGATCGCAAAAGCCGACATCGTGAAACTGTCGGATGAGGATCTGGCTTGGGTCATGGGCGACGGCGACATTGCCACCCTTGCCCGCCAGATCATAGCGAAGGGTCCAAAACTGGTTTTCATCACCGAAGGGGCCAAGGGCGCACGGGCCATCACCGCCACCCAAGACCGCTTTGTTGCCGCGCAAAAGATCATCGTGGCCGATACCGTGGGCGCTGGTGATACCTTCAACGCAGGCGCCCTCGCCTCCCTCCATACCGCCGGTGCGCTGACCAAAGCCCGCCTTGCCGCCGTGACCGATGCCGAACTGGACGCGGCCCTGTCGCTTGGCACCCGCGCCGCCGCCATCACCTGTTCGCGCCCCGGGGCCAACCCGCCTTGGGCGCATGAATTGTGAGGGCACTTCTGCAACGCGTCAGCCGGGCCTCTGTCACGGTTGACGGCGCGGTCACCGGGGAAATCGGCCCCGGCCTTCTGATCCTGATCTGCGCAATGCAGGGCGACAGCGAAGCGCAGGCCGAGAAACTGGCAACGAAGATCGCCAAGCTGCGGATATTCAAGGATGACGCGGGCAAGATGAACCTGTCTGTGCGCGACAACGGCGGCGCTGCCCTGATCGTCAGCCAGTTCACCCTTGCCGCCGATCTGCGCGGCAACCGGCCCGGCTTTTCCTATGCCGCCGCCCCCGACACGGGCCGCGCGCTCTATGACTACTTTACCACCCGCATCGCAGCCGAGGGGATCCCCGTCGCCAAGGGCATCTTCGGCGCCGATATGGATGTCAGCCTGAACAATGACGGGCCGGTGACCATATGGATGGACACCGACACGCTTTAGTCACTTGAACGGGTTGCTGCCGTCGTCGGAAATCGCATTGCCGCAATCCACCAGATAGCTGATAGATGCCGATGACCCGGCCAGCGAATAGCTGCGAATATCGGACCCATCGTCGGACCGCAGATACAGCGTGCGCCCCGCGGCAACCTCGATAATGAAGTTCACGCTTTCATCCAGATCGGGCAAATCGAACAGCACCGAGTTTTGCGCCAGGTTCGCACCGGTCAGCGTCCAGGGCGAGCGGTTGTCAATCTCGACCTCCAGATCCGCCGTATCGCCTTCGCCGAAATCCCAATCCTCCGAATAGAACTGCAACCGGATCGAGTTGTCCGGAAAGGTCCAGATCGTAAAGCTTTCGCCCGGATCAGACACCTCTGCCAGACAGGCAAGCGACCCATCGTCAAAGGTCACGCCTTCCACGACCCAGGCCTTGTGCGCGTACAGCCTCTCGACCTCGTTGGCCAAGGCAGGTGCAGACAGCAAGCCAGCCACAACACTCAATCCCAACAGTTTCATCCTGAACCTTCCTTCCTTTTGTTCCGGCAACAATTCGTCACGATTTCGATTCCTGCAATTGAAAAATCTGCGGGCTCAATCGGCCCATTCCCATCCTGTCGCAAATTGCCCCAGAACCCCTTCGACCTCGGACCTGTCAATGGCCCCGGTCGGTTCAATACGCGCCACCAACCCGCGCTTCTTGTCCTCGATCACGGTGCGGACAACGGCCTGCAACCCCGCCTCGGCCAGGGCAGCGTTAAAGACCCGGACAATCGCCATCCGGCGCAGATCGGGTTTGAACACCTTGCCGACGGCGGTTTTCGGCAGTTCGGCCAACACCTCGATATGCTTGGGCAGCGCCGCCCGTTCGGTGATCTTGTCGCGGGCATGGGCGTGCAGCGCCTCTGCCTCCACACTCGCCCCCTTGACCAGTTCGACATAGGCGCAGGGCAATTCGCCCGCATGGGCATCAGGTTGCCCGATGGCCCCCACAAAGGCGACCGACGGGTGCCCCATAAGCGCCTCTTCAATCACCGCCGGGTCAATGTTGTGCCCGCCCCGGATGATCAGTTCCTTGGCCCGCCCGGTGATGTAGAGATACCCATCCCCATCCAGCCGCCCCAGATCGCCGGTGCGCAGATAAATGCCGTCAGCGAACAGGTTTCGGTTCTTGTCCGCCTCGGTATAGGTCTTGCCGGTAAAGACGCCGGGATTGGCGATACAGATCTCGCCCACCTCGTCCACCGCGCAGTCACGCCAACCGTCCCCGCCGTCGGTCATCAGGATCCGCACCCTTGTATGCGGGAAGGGAATGCCGACCGATCCGATTTTCTTGTTGCCATCCGGCGGGTTGACCGACACCAGACAGGTCGCCTCGGTCAGGCCGTACCCTTCGACGATCTGCACCCCCGTCGTCGCCTCGAACCGCCGGAACAGTTCCAACGGCAGGGGGGCCGAGCCCGAGAACGCCCCGCGCAAGCTGTCGATCTTTGCGTTGATCGGGCGCTGCATCAGGGCGGACAGCGCCGTGGGCACCGTCACCAGATAGGTCACTTGCCAACGTTCGATCAGCTTCCACAGGTTATCAAACACCCCCTCCCCCCGGTATCCGGCGGGGGTGGGGAACACGACATGCGCGCCACTGGCGATCATCGACATCAGGATCGGATAGGCGGCAAAGACGTGGAACAGCGGCAAGGGGCACAGCACCGTATCCTTGGCCTGAAACAGCAACCGCGCGCCCAGCCAGCCGTTATAGATCATGCCCCGCGCCCGGTGCTGCGCCACCTTGGGCATGCCCGTGGTGCCGCCGGTGTGGAAATAGGCGGCAACCCGGTCCTCCTTGGTGTCCACAAAATCCAGCGCGTCCGACCGCTCCTTGGCATATTCCGCCTTCAGGTTCATCACCTTGGCGCTGTGGGCCGGTTTGAACTTGGGCCGGATGATCGGCACGATCCAGGACTTTGGCACGCTCAGATAATCGGCCAGATCCACTTCCAGCACCGTCTTGACATTGGGCGCTTGCCGCACAGCCTCGGCCACGCGCTGCGGCAGTTCGGTCTTGGGAAAGGCGCGCAGGGTCACCACCACCTTGGCCCCGGTTTCCCGCAGGATCGCGGCAATCTGGTCCGGCTCCAGCAAAGGGTTGATCGGGTTCACAATCCCCGCGACGGCCCCGCCCAGCAGTGTCACCACGGTCTCCAGACTGTTGGGCAGCACATAGGCCACCACATCCGTCGGCCCCACCCCCAGCTTGCGGAACAGGTTCGCGGCTTGTGTGACCCGGCCATGCAACGCGGCCCAGGTCAGCGTCTCGGCCTTGGACTTCGGCCCTGATTCAATCTGAAACGATACCGCAGGCCGCCCGCCATGCGCGGCCTTCGTCCGGCTCAAGAAATCATAGATGGTCTGCCCCACATCCCGTGCCTCCCACGGCGCTTCGGCCTCAATGGCCTGAATGTCGGCAAGGTTGGTGAATGTGCCCATGTTCTCTCTCCCCGTTTGGCCCGTTTGGGGCCTATTATTCTGGCAAGATGCGTTGAAACCGCCTCAAAGCCAAGAAAAACCGGATATAGAATGCAGGGCAATGTTGCCATTTCCACAACGTTCCGCATTATCCCACCGCCTGCAGGACATTTGAATGACCAACCTTGATCTTCGCCCCGATTGCGCCCGCTGCGATGCCCTGTGCTGCGTTTTGCTGGCATTCGATGCGTCCAACGCCTTTGCCTTCAGCAAACCCGCCTGCGCCCCCTGCCGCAATCTGGCCGCGGACAACACCTGCAAGGTTCATGCCAGTCTGGCTGATGAGGGGTTTTCCGGCTGTGTGGCGTTTGATTGTCAGGGTGCCGGGCAGCGCATCACGGAACAGGTGTTCAAGGGCCGCTCCTGGCGCGATGATCCGGCCCTTTTGCCCGCCATCGACACCGCCTTTCGCGTGATGCGCCGCTTGCATGACGCGGTTGGCCTGCTGCAACTGGCCGCGACCCTGCCGCTGTCGCCCGAACAAAACCAAACCCGGCTGGACCTTTTGTCGCGACTTGACCCTACCCGCGACTGGTCTGAGGCGGCGCTGCAATCCCCGGACCTTGGGCAGGACCTCAAGGCCGTGACCGCCTATCTCGCCTCGATGCGCCCGCTCGCCACCGCTAAGCCGTACCGTCGGTGAACTGCAACCGCGCCAGGCGTGCATAAAGCCCGCCTTCGGCCACCAGACTGTCATGCGTGCCCACCGCCACAACGCGGCCCTGATCCAGCACCACAATCCGGTCCGCCCGCTTGACCGTGGCCAACCGGTGCGCCACCACCAGAACCGTGCGCCCCTGCCCCAGCCGTTCCACCGCTGCTTGGACCAACCGCTCGCTTTCGGCATCCAAGGCGCTTGTCGCCTCATCCAGCAACAGCACCCGCGCATCGCGCAAAATGGCCCGCGCAATCGCGACCCGCTGCTTTTGCCCGCCCGACAGCATCACCCCACGCTCGCCCAGAAAGGTGTTGTACCCCTCGGGAAGGTCCATGATGAACTCATGCGCCGCCGCCGCCCGCGCCGCCTCCTCCACTTCGGCATCGCTCGCCTCAGGCCGGCCAAAGCGGATGTTCTCGCGGGCCGAGGCGGCAAAGATCACCGGGTCTTGCGGCACCAGGGCCATAGCCGACCGGAAATCGGTCCGCGACAGATCACGCAGGTCAATCCCGTCCAACATCACAGCCCCCCCCTGCGGGTCAAAGAACCGCAGCAGAAGTTGGAACATCGTCGACTTGCCCGCCCCCGATGGCCCGACCAGCGCCACCGTCTCGCCCGGTTCGACCAACAGCGTCACGCCTTTCAGCGAGGGAGCATCGGGCCGCGTCGGATAGGTAAACGTCACATCCTCAAACCGCACCTGCCCGCGCACCGGACGCGGCAGGGCACGCGGTGCGGTCCGGTCCTGCACCGGATCATCGGCATTCAGCATCTCGACCAGCCGTTCGGTCGCCCCCGCCGCCCGCTGCAACTCGCCCCAAATCTCGGACAGCGCACCCACGGCACCTGCCACCATCACGGCATAGATCAGGAACTGCACCAACTGCCCCGGCGTCATCGTCCCGGTCCGCACATCATGCGCGCCGATCCACAACACCCCCACCACGCCCGAAAACGCGAGGAAGATCACGATAAAGGTCATCACCGACCGGATCATGATCCGCTTGCGGGCGCTATCAAAGCTTTTCTCGGTCACGACCGCAAAATCCGCCCGCGTCCGCGCCTCATGCGTGAAGGCCTGCACGGTCTGCACCGCTGACAACGCTTCCGACGCCTTGCCCGAGCTTTGCGCGATCCAGTCCTGATTCTCCCGGCTGGACGTCCGCACCCGCCGCCCCAGCACGATGATCGGCACCACCACGGCAGGCACGATCAGCAACACCATCAGCGACAGTTTATAGCTGGTCAGCATCAACAGCACCAACCCGCCAATCAGCGTCAGCACATTGCGCAGCGCCACCGACACGGACGACCCGATCACCGACAGGATCAGCGTGGTGTCCGTCGTGATGCGGCTCAACACCTCACCCGTCATGATCTTCTCAAAATAGGCCGGGCTCATGCCCATCACCCGGTCAAACAGCGCGCGGCGGATGTCGGCCACGACCCTTTCGCCCAACCGCGTCACGAAATAATGCCGCACGGCCGAGCCGATCGCCATCAACAGCGCAATGACCAAAGCATAGCCGAAATAGCGGTCCAGCAGCGCCACATCCGCGCCAAACCCGTCCACCACCTGCCGCACCGTCAGCGGCAGCACCAGACTGACCGACGCCGTGGCGACCAGCGCCACCCCCGCCAGCACGACCATCCCGCGATACGGCCGGATGAACGGCACCAACCCGCGCAGGGCGCCCACCTGTTTTGACTTCGCCCGCGTCTGCCCGTCGTCCAGATACGCCATGCCGCCCTCGCTCGTGTTGCAGGCATCTAAGCCGATGCCAACGCCGCTTCAAGCGCCGTGCCCCCTTTCCCTTGCACAAGTCCCGTGATTGACTGTGCGGATGAGCGCGCATTGCACCCTTTCGGACGGAACCCGGCTGGCCTTTGATGTCCGGGGGCAGGGCATACCCGTGCTGTGCCTGCCCGGCCTGACGCGCAACATGGCCGATTTCGACTATGTCCTGCCGCATCTGAACGCCCAAGTGATCCGTATGGATTACCGAGGCCGGGGCGCCAGCGACTGGACCGGCCCCGCCACCTATACCGTGTTGCAAGAGGCGCAGGATGTGCTGGCCCTGCTGGATCATCTGGGTCTGCCAAAGGTCGCCATCCTTGGCACCTCACGGGGCGGGCTGATCGGGATGCTGCTCGCTCACCTCGCCAAACCCCGCCTTCTGGGCCTGTGCCTGAATGACATCGGCCCCGTGATCGAACGCGCGGGGTTGGAGCGGATCGGCACCTATGTCGGCCGCCGCCCTGCTGCCCGTGATCTGGCCACCCACGCCCTGCGGTTGGAACAGTTCAACCTGGGCTTTGCAGGCGTCTCCGCCACCCGCTGGCTGGAGGAGGCAGCGCATCAGACCGTTGTCACCGATAACGGCCTGACCCTCGCCTATGACCCCGCCCTGCGGGAGGCGTTTCTGGCCGGCATGCAGGCCCCAACCGCCGACCTGTGGCCACTGTTTGACGCCTGCGTTGGCCTGCCCCTTGCGCTGATCCGGGGGGCGAACAGTGACCTTCTGTCCGCCGCCACCGCAACAGAGATGCAGCGCCGCCGACCCGATATGTTGTTGGCAACTGTCCCCGACCGCGGCCATGTCCCTTTCCTTGACGAACCCGAAAGCTTGACCACCCTGCACGCCTTTCTGAAAGCCGTATCATGACCGACATTGCGATGATCGAGGCTGCTGCCGCCCGCCTCCACGGCCACGCCCGCCGCACCCCCCTGCTGAACGCCCCCCTGCTTGACCGCTTTGCCGGGCGGCGCATTTTCGTCAAAGCCGAATGCCTGCAATGGACCGGCAGTTTCAAGTTTCGCGGCGCTTGGTCAGCCCTGACCGCCCTGCCGCCTGACACCCGCGCACGCGGAGTTATCGCCTTTTCGTCGGGCAACCACGCCCAAGGTGTCGCCTGGGCCGCCCATTTGCACGGTGTCCCATCCGTCATCATCATGCCCGCTGATGCCCCGGCGGTGAAGGTCGCCAACACCCGCGCCTATGGTGCCGAAGTGGTCCTGTACGACCGCGAAACCGAAGACCGCGATGCCCTTGGCGCCCGCCTGTCCGCCGACCGTGGCCTGACGCTGATCAAACCCTTTGACGAGCCTCAAGTCATCGCCGGTCAGGGCACCGTCGGTCTGGAAATCGCCGAACAGGCGGCCGAGGCTGGCATCACCGCCGCCGATGTCCTCACCTGTTGCGGCGGCGGCGGCCTGACGGCTGGCATTGCCCTGGCCCTTGCCGCCCGCGCCCCGGCCTTCCGCGTGCGTACCGCCGAACCCGCAGGCTTTGACGACACCGCCCGTTCGCTCGCCTCGGGCCGTCCCGAACGCAACGCCACCCTCTCAGGCTCGATCTGCGATGCCATCGTGACGCCCTCCCCCGGTCAGATCACCTTCCCCATCCTGAAACGCCTCTGCGGCCCCGGCCTCGTCGTGACCGATGATCAGGCGCTGATGGCCGTAGCCCTGGCCTTCAGCCACCTGCGGATCGTGCTGGAACCGGGCGGTGCCGTGGCCCTCGCTGCCGCCCTGTTCAGCCCCGACCTGCCCGACACCGTAATCTGCACGGCATCGGGTGGAAATGTGGACCCTGACATCTTTGCAACCGCCCTGGCCCGGTTTTCGGGCCTGCACTAAACGAACATCCTGCCCGCCGAATCCCACCAAACCCCCCAGATTTTTGACAAGTTCCAACAATGCTGATCATGCTTCCCGATATTCGCCTTAATGCCCGCCTGACCGGGCCCGTGGGCGCACCTGTGCTGGTTCTGGCCCATGCCTTGGGCACCGATCTGACCCTTTGGGACGGCGTCGTGGACCTCTTGCAAGACCGCTTCCGCATTCTCGCCTATGATCACCGGGGACACGGCAAATCCGATGTGCCAACCCCGCCCTACACAATGGGCGCGCTGATCCGCGATCTGGAACGGCTGATGGACCATTTCGCGCTGAAAGATGCCGTGGTGATCGGCGTGTCCCTTGGCGGTTTGGTGGCCCAGGGCCTTGCCGTCAAACGCCTTGATCTTGTCCGCGCCCTTGTCCTGTCCAACACCGCCGCCCGCATCGGCACGCCCGAACTCTGGCAGGCCCGGATTGCCGAGGTGCGGGAAACCGGGCTGGACACCTATGCCAACACCGCCATGCCTCGCATGCTGGGCCCCGGCCATGCAACCAACCCCGCCCTGCCCTTCCTGCGCGGCCTCCTCACCCAGACCCATCCCGACGGCTGGACCGGTTGCGCCGCTGCCATCGGTGGTTGCGATTTCTACACCACGACCGCCGCCCTGCGCCTGCCCACCCTTGCCATTGCCGGAACCAATGACGGCTCCACCCCGCCCGATCTGGTCCGCGAAACGGCCGAGCTTATCCCCGGCCACCGATTTGCCCTGATGCGCGGCGTGGGGCACCTGCCTATGGCGGAAAAGCCCGTCGAATACGCGGCCCTTCTGGAAACCTTTCTGGCCAGCATCGGCCACGGTTGACAGCCGCCCGTCACATGATAGGCCACACCCCTTACCTGTAGGTGCCCCATGTCTGACCGCCGCCAGAACCTTGCGCTGACCTTCATCCTGCTGACCGTGACGCTGGATGCCATCGGCATCGGCCTGATCTTTCCGGTCATGCCTGACCTGATGCAGGACGTGACCCACGCCAGCC
>CAMDHB010000075.1 GCA_945897655.1 Pseudorhodobacter antarcticus | reverse complement strand
CCGCCGCATCGCCCCTGATGCAAGAGGAAATCTTTGGCCCCGTCCTCGTCTCGATGACCTTCCGCACCCCTGCGGAAGCTGTCGACCTCGCCAACAACACCCGCTATGGCCTTGCCGCCACCGTCTGGACTGAGAACGTCAACCTTGCGCTGGACATCGCCCCCAAACTCAAAGCCGGGGTGGTCTGGGTCAACGCCACCAACCTGTTTGACGCCGCCGCCGGTTTCGGCGGCATCCGGGAAAGCGGTTTTGGGCGTGAAGGGGGCTGGGAAGGCCTGCTTGCCTACCTCCAACCCACCACCAAAACCAAACCGCTACCGCAGGCCAAACCCACCCCGGCCCCCGCCGCGCCCGTGGTCGAAACCCTTGACCGCACCGCCAAACTGTTCGTCGGCGGCAAACAGGCCCGCCCCGATGGTGGCTATTCGCAGGCCATCTACTCCCCCCGGGCCAAACTCCTCGGCCACATCGGCCTTGGCAACCGCAAGGACATCCGCAACGCGGTCGAGGCTGCCCATGCCGCCAAGGGTTGGGCCAAATCCACCGCCCACACCCGCGCGCAAATCCTGTTCTACATCGCTGAAAACCTGTCCGCCCGCGCGCCCGAGTTCGCGAACCGTCTGCGCGATCTGACCGGCAAACCGGGCGAGGCCGAGGTGGAAGCCTCCATCCAGCGCCTGTTCACCTATGCCGCCTGGGCCGACAAATTCGACGGCGCGGTCAAATCCGTGCCCATTCGCGGCGTGGCAATTGCCATGAACGAACCCTGCGGCGTCATCGGTGCCCTCTGCCCGGATGAGGCGCCCCTCTTGGGCCTCATCTCCGTCATGGCCCCCGCCATTGCGATGGGCAACACAACCGTGCTTGTGCCCTCGGAAACCGCCCCCCTGTCGGCCACCGACTTCTATCAGGTCCTGGAAACCTCCGACCTGCCTGCCGGTGTCGTCAACATCGTCACAGGCTCCCATGCTGACCTCGCCAAACCCTTGGCCGGCCACATGGATGTCGATGCCGTCTGGTCCTTCTCCTCCTCCCCCCTCTCCGCGCTGATCGAAAAGGAAGCGTCCAGCAACCTCAAACGCACCTGGGTCAACCACGCCCGCGCCCGCGACTGGATGGGTGCCGACGGCGAAGGCCGCCCCTTCCTGCGTGCGGCAACCGAGGTCAAGACCGTCTGGGTCCCTTACGGCGAATGACCCGCCAAATCCCTTGACCGGCACGCCCGGCCAAGGGATGCTGCCCCTGCCAACCGCCACAGGGGCTGCACCATGTCCAAAGACCTGACCACCGCCCTTGCGATAGCCCTCGCATTGACCGCCCCCGCCGCCTTGGCCGATGTCACCCCGGCCGAAGTTTGGGCCAGTTGGCAAATCGGCGGGCAGGGTCGCACCACCACCGCCGCCAGCACGCAAACCACTGGTGACAGCCTGATTGTATCCGGCATCAACACCGTCATTGCGGGCGAGGGGGGCAACACCTCCATCCTGTTGGGCGAGGTGCGGTTTCGCGACAATGGCGATGGCACCGTCGCCGTCCTGTTCCCCGACAGCTTTCCCGTCCTTGTCACCACCCCCCTATCGCCCGGTTCCGGGCAGACCGAGGAGATTACTGTCACCCTCACGATCCCCGGACACGCCATCACCGCCAGCGGCACGGCCACAGCCCTCAGCTACCAGACCGATTTCCCCACCATTGCGGCGACCACCACCGTGGCCGATGCCACAGGCGGCAGCGGCGCGGTTGACATCGCGGTCAATCTGACCGGCGCCAGCGGCACCTATCAGCTTCAGGCCGCCGACCTCAGCACCGACATGACCCACGCCTACAAGGCCAGGACGGTTGACCTCAAACTCACCTCATCAGGCGGCGCAGATCTGGACGGCACCTTTGCCCTGTCGCTGACCGATCTTGCTGGCGGGCTGGGCCTGTCCGGCATCCCGCCCGATGGTGGCCCCGATTTCCAGCTTGCCCTCAATCAGGGCATGACATTGGACCTGAACGCCAGCTACGGCATCGGGTCCTTTGATGTCACCGCCACGGATCAGGGTAACCCCTTGAAAATCAACGGCACCTTGGGTGGCGGCGACTTTGCCGCCCGCTTCACCGATCAAATCTTCCGCTATCAGGCCATGGCCAAGGCCATGTCCCTGAACGTCGCTGCGACCGACCCCAGTTCAGGCCAGCCCTTTTCCCTGTCCGCCACCCTGGCCAGCACCGCCAGCAGCGCCGAAATTGCAGGCCCGAACTGGGCCGATTCCGACGATTTTAACGCGGCCCTGAAACGCGGTGTGACCCTGTCCGCCAGTGCCGATCTTGGCCCCGCCATGGTGGATTTCGCCTCGGGCCAAACCGCCCCGAACCCGACTGGGCCCAAAACCAGCCTCACCGCCCAGATCGGCGGGGCCGACACGCGCCTTGCGATGAACGACACGCAACTGGGCTATGATCTGAACGCCAAGGCGCTGTCCTTCAGCTTCGCCGCCCCCGACCTCTCAATGCCCGAAGGCCGCGTCGATCTGACCGAACTGGCCCTGTCCTTCGTCATGCCCCTGATGAAATCCGACACGCCCGAACCCTTTGGCCTGTTGCTCAAGATCATCGATCTTGACCTTGCCGATGGCGTTTGGGCGCTCTTTGACCCGGCACGCCTTCTGCCCCGCGACCCCGCCACGCTGATCCTTGATGCCAAAGGCAGCGCCACCCTCACCCAGGACATCACCGATGACGCCGTCACCGGTGACACGCCGCCCGGCCTGCTGAATGCGCTCGACCTGCCGCAACTCCTGCTGCGCATCGCCGGGGCCGAACTGGCGGCTACGGGCGCCTTCACCTTCGACAACAGCGATACCACCACCTTTCCCGGCATTCCCCTGCCCACGGGCAAGCTGGATATCACGGCATTGGGTCTGAACGGCCTGATCGACACCTTGGTCAACATGGGCATCCTGTCCTCGGATGAGGCGATGCAAGCCCGGATGCTGATCGCAGTCATCGCCAATTCCAACCCCGACAAGGACGAAATGACCTCGGTGCTGGAGTTTCGCGACAAAGGCTTCTTCGCCAACGGCGCACGTCTGCAATAGGCCAACCACCCAACGCGCCGGCCATTCCCGCCGCGCCCACTTGTCTGCACGCCCGCAATCGCCCATATCGTTGCGAAAGGGAGCCTATGATGCCGCATGATCTGTCCAGTCTGACCCACGCCCTGCTGGAGCAGGCCCGCAAAGCCGGGGCCGATGCCGCCGATGCCCTTGCCGTCTCGGGCGATTTGCAAAGCATCGACATACGGCAAGGCAAGCTGGAACAGGCCGAACGCTCCGAAGGGGTCGAGGTGGGTCTACGCGTCCTGATCGGCACCCGTCAGGCCTGCGTCTCCGCCTCCGACATCTCGCCCGCCACGCTCGCGCGTCTTGCCGAACGCGCCGTCGCCATGGCCCGCGAAGCGCCCGAAGACCCGACCGTCGGCCTTGCCGACGATGGACAACTGGCCCGCACCTGGGACATCGCCGCCTTTGACCTCTGCGATCCCTCCGCCGAACCCGACCCGTCCGAGCTTGAGGCCAACGCCCGCGCGGTTGAGGCTGCTGCTCTTGAAACCCCCGGCATCACCCAGGTCGAAGCGTCGGCCGGCTGGTCCCACCGCGACATGCATCTGGCCACCTCCGGCGGCTTTGCGGGCGGCTATAGCCGCAGTTCCCGCTCCGTCTCCGCCGTGGCCTTCACCGGTACTGGCACGAATATGGAACGCGATTGGGCGGGCGAGGGGCGGATTTATGCCGCCGACATGCCTTCGGCCCAGGAAATCGGCGCCCTTGCCGCCCAGCGCACGCTGGAACGCGCAGGCTCGGTCAAGCCGCCGACCGGCGCTTACCCCGTGCTTTTCGACGAACGCGTCGCCTCCTCCCTCATCGGCCATCTGCTGTCCGCCATCAACGGCGCGTCCATCGCCCGGGGTGCCTCGTGGCTGATGGATGGTCTTGGCCGCCAGATCCTGCCCACGGGCATGTCCGTGATCGAAGACCCCCACCGCCCCCGCATCCCCGGTTCGCGCCCGTTCGATGGCGAGGGGCTACCAACCGCCCGCCGAATGATCGTTCAGGATGGCGTTCTGACCGGCTGGACGCTGGATCTGGCCACCGCACGCAAGCTTGGCATGCAATCCACCGCCAACGCCTCTCGCGGCACCTCCGCCCCGCCCTCGCCCTCCACTTCGAACATCGACCTGACTCCCGGCACCGCCACCCGCGCCGATCTGTTGCGCGACATGGGCACCGGCCTTCTGGTCACCTCGATGATCGGTGCCACGATCAACCCGACCACCGGCGATTATTCGCGCGGTGCGGCGGGCTTCTGGGTGGAAAACGGCGAACTCAAATACCCCGTCAACGAATGCACCATCGCGGGCAACCTGCGCGACATGCTGCTCCGGATGACCGCCGCCAATGACGCCAAGGCCCACCACTCCACCCGCGTGCCCAGCCTGCTGGTCGAGGGTCTGACCCTTGCCGGCGCATGACCTGACCCTGCTTGTCACCGCCGCCCGTGCGGCAGGCGACATCGCCCTGCGCCATTTCCGGAACGATCCGAAAGTATGGGAAAAACCCGGCGAAGGCCCGGTGACCGAAGCCGATATCGCCGTCAACGACATGCTGCTGACCACCCTGCGCACCGCCCGCCCCAGCTATGGCTGGCTGTCCGAAGAGACACCGGATACCGAGGAACGTCTAGATTGTGAACATCTGTTCCTGATCGACCCGATTGACGGCACTTCGGCCTTCATCGCAGGTGATAGCAGCTTTTCGCACTCCCTTGCCATTGCGCGAAATGGCATCGTGACGGCCGCCGTGGTCTACCTTCCCGCCAAGGATCAGCTTTACGCCGCCCATCAGGATGGCCCTGCCACCTGTAACGGCATCGCCATCCGCTGTTCCAACCGTGCTGGGATACAGGGTGCTACCTTGCTGACCCCAAAGGCAAATATGTCTCCCGATCACTGGCATGGCCCGGTCCCTGCGGTCACCCGCCACTTCCGCGCTTCGGTTGCCTACCGGCTTTGCCTTGTGGCCGACGGGTCGTTTGATGGTATGTTGTCGCTGCGTCAGGCTTGGGAATGGGACATTGCCGCCGGTGCCCTGATCGTCGAAAGGGCAGGGGGCGCCATCACCAACCGGCAAGGCGCCCCCCTTCACTTCAACGCCCAAATTCCGCGCAGCAACGGCGTTCTTGCCGCCGCACCCGGTCTGCACAGCGCCCTTCTGACCCAGTTAAAGCCAGACTGAACGCCCGTTCACTATTTCTTCTTCGGCGGCACGAACCGCTTGGAGGTGTCCTTGGCATCCACCTTGGGGGCTGCCGGTTTCGGCTTGGCAAAGCTCTTGCCCTCGGCCCCATGCGACTTGAACCCAGTCGCACGGCCCGGTTTGTCCGGGCTGCCACCATGCGATTTGAAGCCAGCCGAACGCGGTTTGAACCCTTCAGGCTTGGCATCCCAACGCGGCTTCGGGGCCGCATCGGCAGGCGCATCCCGCTTCACATAGGGCTTGCGCGGCGCATCGGTCTTGGCGGCATAGGGCTTGTCACTGTCGCGCTTGACATAGGGCTTGGCGCCATCCGCCTTGGGGGCATAGGGCTTGGCATCGTCGCGCTTGACATAGGGCTTGCGCTCGCCGTCTTTCGAATAGGGGGCCTTCTCGCCCGCTCCGCGCGTGGCGTAGGGCTTTTTCTCAGCAGCATCACGCGGAGCATAGGGCTTCTTCTCAGCCGCCTCACGCGGGGCATAGGGCTTCTTCTCGGCCTCATCGCGGGGCGCATAGGGCTTTTTCTCAGGCGCATCGCGCTTGACATAGGCCTTGCGTTCCACCGCCTCGGCCACCGGGGCATCCTCCTCCACCAGACGCGGCGGTTTCGGTGTGTAGACCGGCTTTTCCCGACGCTCCACCGGGGCTGCCTCTGCCTCCTCGCGCACGGCGCGCGGGGCAGGGGTCTTATAGGTCTTGGCTGGCGGCTTCACCAAACGCTCAGGCCGGTCCATATCGGGCTCGCCGTCCAGCTTGGTCATGGTGACGCCGCTTTCCAACTCCACCCCTTCGCCGAACTTGCCCGCCTGCGCCGTCAGGATCTGCACGAACGTGCGGTCTTCTTGCACCCGGATAGCACCAATGCCGTCCTTGGTGATGCCACCCGCCTCACAAATCTTGGGCAACAGCCACCGCGCCTCGGCCCGACCCGACCGCCCAACCGACAGCTGGAACCAGATCGATGGCCCGAACTCCCCCCGCTCACGCGGCGCAGACCGTTCCGGCACCGCCAGATTGTCCGACAGAACTTCGGGCGCCGAACGCCCATCCCGCCACATCTTGATGAAGGCCCCGGCAATCTGCTCGGCACCATAGCGTTCCAGCAGGTTGGCAGCCAGATCGCCTTCGTCGCTGACATCGGCGTTCAGCATCGGGTGATCCAGCAGGCGCAAATCATCCCGCTCCTGCACCTCATCCGCCGACGGCGGCTTGTCCCAGGTCGCAATCAGCTTGGCGCCCTGCAGCAACCTTTGCGCCTTCTTGAACTCGGCCGGCACCACGATCAGCGCCGAAACACCCTTTTTGCCAGCCCGCCCCGTGCGGCCCGACCGGTGCAGCAAGGTTTCCGAATTCGAAGGCAAATCCGCGTGGATCACCAGATCCAACCCCGGCAAGTCAATCCCCCGCGCCGCCACATCCGTCGCAATGCACACCCGCGCCCGACCGTCGCGCAGCGCCTGCAACGCATGCGTCCGCTCGGCCTGCGACAACTCGCCCGACAGGGCAACCGCCTGGAACCCCCGGTTGCTCATCCGGGCAAACAGATGGCTGACATTCGCCCGCGTCTTGCAAAACACGATGGCGGCTTGGCTTTCGTAAAACCGCAGCAGGTTAAAGATCGCATGTTCCCGGTCACGCGCCGCCACCGAAAGGGCGCGGTATTCGATGTCCACATGCTGCCGCGCCTCACCCTGCGTCTGAATGCGCAAGGCATCGCGCTGGAAATCCTTGGCCAAGGCGGCAATCTCTTTCGGCACCGTTGCCGAAAACATCAGCGTGCGGCGTTCGGCCGGAGCCGTGCCCAGAATGAACTCCAGATCCTCGCGGAAGCCCAGATCCAGCATCTCATCCGCCTCGTCCAGCACAACGGCGCGAATGCCCGTCATGTCCAGGCTCGACCGCTCGATATGGTCACGCAAACGCCCCGGCGTGCCCACAACGATATGCGCACCCCGGTCCAGCGCCCGCTTTTCGGTCCGGTAATCCATGCCACCCACACAGGTCGCAATCTTGGCCGACGCGCCGGAATAAAGCCAATCCAACTCCCGCGCGACCTGCAACGCCAACTCTCGCGTCGGCGCAATCACCAAGGCCATCGGGCTGTCGGCATACAAAAGCTGATCCGCGCCCTGCAGCAATTCGTCCGCAATGGCGATGCCAAAGGCAACCGTCTTGCCCGACCCGGTCTGGGCCGAAACCAGCAGGTCACGCCCCGCCACATCGGCGGCCAGCATGGCGTTTTGCACGGGGGTCATGGTCTCGTATCCCTTGGATGCGAGAGCCGCAGCCAAAGGGGCCGCGATTTGAATATCGGTCATGTCGTTTCCTGAACGGGGGGCCGCAGCCCTATGAAGTACCAAGCCAACGGCACCTCATTCCCCTTCGCATCGCAGGCCTCCTCGCCCGCATGCCCCGGAATTCTTGGGCCGACAGAGGAGTGCCCTACAGCCAAAGGCAGCCTCTGTACAGCCTGAAAATCTCCCCGCGGCTGATTGGCCGCGGGGCAAACAAGTCGCTGGCCTACAGCGCGAAGTCCGCATCGACGAGCGTGATGATCCCATTCAGCACGATGATCCCATCTGCAACGGAATCGCCATCCAGGTCGAACTGGACCAGCGTGTTTGGGCTCAAGGCAACATAGCACAGTTGCCCTGCCACGCCCGAGAAGCTCTCGGACCCGATGAAGGTAAAGCCCTCGTTGCCCGAAACGTTGGTGGTGATGGCGTCGATAAGACTGAGATCGATAACATCGCTGCCTGACACAAAATCAAAGATCACATCGGCTGTGGCTTCGGTGTTGCCCGTGTTGCTGGCAGACTGAAAGATGAAACAGTCAAAACCCTCGCCACCGCCCATCTTGTCTTTTTGCTCGCCGCCAATCAGGGAATCGTCACCATGTCCGCCAATGAGTTTGTCATTTCCCCGCCCGCCCAGCAAAAGGTCATCGCCCGACGCACCAACAAGCCTGTCTGCGCCAACCCGCCCGGAAAGACGGTTGTCGCCGGAATTGCCATTGATCGTATTGGCCGCCACATTGCCTGTCCCGTCGATCGATTGGTGACCCATCAACGTCAGGACCTCGAAATTGTCGCCCAACTGGTAAGACACGGTAGATCCGACTGTATCCTCGTCCCCAACAACGCCGACCTCCTCCACCAACATAATGCTGGCATCCCCAATCAGATAGGTATCGCTGCCATCGCCCCCCAGGATTTCCCCGTCAACACCGGCGACGAGCGATGTGCCGCTGATCGTCCCGTGACGCGTGTCGATCCTGTCATTGCCTGCCCCAAGCATGACAGCGCCGTCCAGCACTCCGGTGTTGAGGACATAGTCGTCCCCATCGCCCAACAGCAATGAAGCGTAAAACCCCGAAATGGTCCCGGAATTTACGATGGCGGTGTTTCCGGCCGCACCAACGCTCCTGCCAAAGCCGACACCAGTGACGATGCCGAAAGCAACACCTTCAATAGTGCCGCTGTTGGTGACAAAGAGTATAGAGTCAGTAATTGCCTCAATGCCCGCAACGGAGGCGTGGATCAGGCCGCTATTGCTTACGCTGCCGACGTCGCTGGTGTCGGTAAATTTGATCGCACTTGAGCCATCAGGGGAACCGAAAAAACCCTTTGACGTGATGATGTCACCTTCGTTAAAAACGAAGCATCCCGCGCCGGACACCTCGATCGCGCTGGTCCGGCCCTGGATCATGCCTGTGTTGACGATGTTTTGGTAGTCGCCCTCCAGGGTGACCGCCAAACTTGATGATGAGAGCAGCGAGCCGCTGTTTGTCAGAGTATCACTGTCATTCTGCAATCGGGCCGCGGAACCGAAGCTCGACAGGATCATCCCGCTGTTGAAAATGGCCGAGCCTGTCGCAGAGATCAGGTCCAAATGGGTCGTAATCGCCGTTTCCGCTGCGATGATCCTCCCCGAATTGATCAGGCTGTTGGAGTTGCCATAAACCTCGATCCCATTTTGGGTCGACCGGATGGTGCCTTCGTTCAACAAGCTATTCAGGCCGTTGAACTGGTCCAACGTGTCGTTTGCACCCAAAACGATCGCAACTTCGTCATGCCCAACAAAGGTCCCGGTTGCCCCGATGGAAACCGAGCCCTGCGCGGCAAGCCAAATCCCCCCGACATCGACATAGCCCTGGATCGCAACCGATCCCCCGGAGTTGGACGACCCATCGATGGTCGCAGACTGGTTTACGATGCTGCCGTTCGTCAGCACCGTCAGGCTGTCGTCAGTGCCCAGGATTACGCCATCAATGGTGTCGATATTGATAACAGTGTTCGTCATGTCTTAATCCTCGATCAACAAAGTGACGAGAATTCGGCACCTGTGGCGCCTCGCGCGCAGGTGCGACCAACAACGGCGTTCAGGAAGAAAGTCAATTGTATCAAATGGATGTAACGACCCTCTTTAGGAGGCGGGGTTGCATCCTCAGGCTTGGCATCTACAGCCATCCTCTCCCGGGTTGACGATGACCCCGCTGGACGGAACCGTCAGCCTATCGCCCGCCGTCCCGATCGCACCGCCCGCTGTCGCCACCGTGCTGATACGCGTGTTGCCCATATGCCTGTCCGCTCAAATGTGGCAAGCACACACTGGCTCCGGCCCGGTTCAACCGGTTTCAGCCAAACACTGCCGCCGCCACCTCTTCGCGGAACGGCCCGTTGCAGCCCTCAAACAGCGTGTTGGTGCACACCACAATCACCGTGCCCGTGGCCTGATCCACGATCCAGTTATGCCCCCAGGCCCCGCCCCAATCGACCGCGCCCAGCGGGATTGCCCCGCCCGCCTCGACCGTGATCGCGCCCAGATAACCGAACCGCTTGCTGTCCCACCGCGGCAGATCGCCGATCTGGTTGCCAAAGGCCGCATCCCGCAACCCCGGCGACAGGAACTCCCCCCGCAGCGCCTCCAACAGGCGCATCACATCCCCCGCCGTCCCCGCCATCCCCGCCCCGCCCGACTGCGGCGCACGCGGCTCCAGGATCCGCCCCACCGAAAACGGCGTCACCCCACCATCCCGGCCCACAACCGTCACCTCCCCCTCCATCCGCTGGGGCGGCGGCCCGTCCTGATAGGGCTGCGCCAACCGGGCCACATCGCTGACCCCAAACAACGTATCCACCATCCCCAAGGGCCCCGTGACATACCGCGCCAGCACGCCTGCCAGATCACTGCCATTGATCGCCGCCAGAACCCCGCCCAGCACGTCAATCGACACGCCATATTGCCAGGCCGTCCCCGGCGGAAACAGCAGCACCTCCTCGCCCATCCGGGCAATATTCTCCTCAAACCCCAACAGCGGCCCCGACAACCCGCGCGAATAATACCCCGCCCCCTCATACCCCAACCCCGAGGTGTGGCTCAGCAAATGCCGGATCAGGATGGGCCGTTCGACCCCGTCCGCCGCCATGGGCCTGAACCCCGGCAGATATTTCGTCACTGGATCATCCAACCCCAACAACCCCAGATCCATCATCCGCAGCGCACAGGCCGCCACGATGGGCTTGGTCACCGACGCCAGCCGGAACACCGCATCCTCCTGCATCACCCGTCCCGCCTCGCGGTCCGCCAACCCAGCCGCCCGCGCGTACACCCTCTGCCCCCCTTGGGCGACCAGCACCACGCAGCCCACAATCCGCTCCCCCAGCGCCGCCTCGATCACCGCGTCCAACCGCGCATCCATAGCCATATCCGCCCCTCCCGCCATTTGCCCCACCCTAACGCCATCCCGCCCGCTTAACCAGTTTCCCCTGCGCCCCTTTTCCACTACAAGACCGCGAACCTAGATGGAGCCTCCCCCATGTCCCAACTGCACCTCGTCTTCGGCGGCGAACTTGTCTCGCCCGAAAAGAACGTCTTCCGTGATGTCTCCAAAATCCACCTCGTCGGCATGTATCCCAACTATGATACCGCCTTCCTCGCCTGGAAGGCCGAGGCGCAGCGCACCGTCGACAACGCCCATATGCGCTATTTCATCGCCAACATTCACCGCCTGCGCGAAGAGGCGAGCCCGGTTTCGGAAACCGAGGCGATGTCCTCCTGATCCCCGGCGCCATGCCCTATTCCCTTGGCCTGACCCTTTATAATCTGGCAATCCGCCCGGTTACCCCCGGTCCCGGGGGGGG
>CAMDHB010000074.1 GCA_945897655.1 Pseudorhodobacter antarcticus | reverse complement strand
GTCCACATCGGCCTTCCCCCCGGCGCAGCGGGCTTCAAGATCTTTGACCCCGAACTGGGCCAGACCATCGCACCGGAAGGCGTCCCGGGCGAGCGGATACGGGTCGAGGGGCTGGTGCTTGACAGCCTTGGCGCCCCCGTCCGCGACGTATTGCTGGAGGTGTGGCAGGCTGATGCGAACGGCATCTACCCCCACCCCGAAGACCCCCGCGTAACCGATGCCACCCAGACCGCCCCAGCCACCTACCGCTTCGACATCCGCCTGCAAGGCCATGGCGAAACCGTGTTCACAGACGTGTGATCGCCATGACCAACCCCCATGCCGGCAAACCCTGCATCATCTGCGTCGCAATCACCGGCTCGCTGCCGACCAAGGCCAACAACCCCGCTGTCCCCATCACCCTAGAAGAACAGATCGAAAGCACCCATGCCGCGTTCGAGGCGGGTGCCGCCATCGCCCACTGCCATGTCCGCGATGATGACGGCAAACCCACCTCCGACCCCGCTCGCTTTGCCCTGTTGATGCAGGGGCTGCAAAAACACTGCCCCGGCCTGATCGTGCAACTGTCCACCGGCGGGCGATCTGGCGCCGGTCAGGCGCGCGGCGGCATGCTGCCTCTGCGCCCCGATATGGCCTCCCTTACCACCGGCTCCAACAACTTCCCCACCCGGGTCTATGAAAACCCGCCCGACCTGATCGATTGGCTCGCCGCTGAAATGCTGGCTTATGACATCAAGCCGGAACTGGAATGCTTTGACCTCTCGCACATCCTCAAAGCGGCCGAGATGCAGCGCAAAGGCCAGATCAAGGGCACGCCCTATGTCCAGTTCGTGATGGGGGTCAAGAATGCGATGCCCGCCGACCGCGATGTGTTCAACTACTACATTCACACCGTCCACCGCCTGTTCGGCCCCGATGCGCCGTGGTGCGCCGCAGGCATCGGGCCGCAGCAGATTGTCCTGAACGATTGGGCCGTCTCCTCGGGCGGCCATGCCCGCACCGGGCTTGAGGATAACGTGCGCCTTGATCGCGACACCCTTGCCCCCTCGAACGCCGCCCTTGTTGCCCGCGTCACCGACCTTTGCGCCCGCTACGACCGCCCCGTCGCCACCACCGCCCAAGCGCGCGCCATCCTTGGCCTGCGTCCCGCCTGATGCCCGCCAGCCCCACAGACAGCCTCATCTACCGCACCCTGTTCGGTGATGATCAGGCCGCCGTCCTCTTCACCGACAGTGCCGACATCAGAACCATGATGCTGATCTAGGGCGCCCTTGGCCTGATGCCCCCCGACGCCGCCGCCTTCATCGACCCCGGGCATGGCTGGCAAGCCGACTGCTCGGGCATCGCCTGGCTGGCAGACCCGCCATTGATCCGGCGCTGACAATCCCAACTCCGGCCATTCCGGCGGGCGCACGGGGCCTGTGAAATCACGGCATGCAAACCTTGCCAATTGGAAGATACCCAACGACAACACCCTGAAATCAAACGATTTCATCGACGTTCCACGCGTGAAAACTCAGCCCTGAATGCTGGCCAGATAATCAGCCAGATCAATCAACCGCTCCGGGGTCGGGGTCTGGATGCCGTCACCCACATCCACCAGAACCGTGGGGCTGTCCAACAGCGGCCCAAACTCCGGCATCATCGAAGGCACCGCCCCTTCCGAATAGCCCCAGATCTTGCTCATCACCCGCGCCAGCGGAAAAGTTCCGCCATTCCGCTCTGACAGCCCCGTCAGATTTGCAGGTTTGATCACCAGATCTGCCGCCGCAGGCCCGTTGCCCACCCCGGTCGGTCCATGACAGGGCGCGCACAGAGCGGCGAAATCACTTGCCCCACTGGTCTGCGCCCCCCCGGGCGGCAAACAGGCCGCCACAGCCAGAACAGCCACCACACCCAGAACGAACGGTTTTGCCAGACCCATGATGCTCTCCTTCATTGCAACCACTATCGCAGGTCACGCCGCCTGAACCAAGCCCGCATTCAACCGCACAACCCGGTCCATCCGGGCGGCAAGCTCCATGTTATGCGTCGCAATCAACGCCGACATCCCCGTCGCCCGAACCAGATCCATCAGCGCCCCAAACACCCGCTCGGATGTGGCCGGGTCCAGGTTCCCCGTCGGCTCATCCGCCAGAAGCAGATGGGGCCGGTTTGCCAGTGCCCGGCAAAATGCCACCCGCTGCTGCTCGCCCCCCGACAGCGCCGCAGGCCGGTGCCCCGCCCGCGCCTCCACGCCGACCTGCCCCAGCAACGCCATCGCCCGCGCCTCTGCCACCCCTTGGGCCACCCCATTGGCCAGTTGCGGGATCACCACATTCTCCAGCGCCGAAAACTCGGGCAGCAGATGGTGGAACTGATAGATGAACCCCACCTGCCCCCGCCGCGCCTCGGTCCGGGCGCGGTCCGCCAGCCCCCCCATATCGCGCCCCTCCAGCACCACACGGCCCTTGTCCGGCGTATCCAGAAGCCCCGCGATGTGCAAAAGCGTCGACTTGCCCGCCCCCGAGGGTGCGACCAACGCCACCACCTCGCCCCGCGCCACGGTCAGACTGGCGCCCCGCAAAACCACCACCTCCGCAGGCTTGCCCCGCGAAAACACCTTTTCAATCTCGTCCAGAACCAACGTGTCACTCATACCGCAGCGCCTCCACCGGGTTCATCCGCGCGGCCCGACGCGCCGGAAACAGCGTGACCACAAACGACAACCCCAGCGACAACCCCACCGCCGACAGCACATCCCCCAGCATCAACTTGGCCGGCAAGTTGTAGATCCCCCGGATCGACGGGTCCCACACCCCGCCCCCCGACAGATAGTTCACCAGCGAAAACAATGGGTCGATATAGATCGCAAACAGACACCCCAGCACCACGCCAAACACCGTGCCCAACACCCCCGTGAACGCCCCGCACAGAAAGAACACCCGCAGCACCGACCCCTCGGTCAGGCCCATCGTGCGCAAGATGCCAATATCGCGGCCCTTGTTCTTGACCAGCATGATCAGCCCCGACACGATGTTCATCGCGGCAATCAGCACCAGAATGGACATGATGATGAACATCACATTGTCCTCCACCGTCAGCGCCCGCAGGAAGGCTCCCGAACTGTCGCGCCAGGTCCAAAGCAGCGCCTCAGGCCCACCCGCCTGCAAAAGTTCAGGCTCGAACCCGTCCACGCCCTCGGGGTCGTCCACCATCACCTCGAACTCGTCCGCCACCCCGTCCTTGTTGAAATAGCTCTGCGCCTCGGCGAAGGGCATGTAGATCCGCGTGCGGTCAATGTCATAGCGTCCGGCCGTGAAAATATAGACGACGGTATAGGCATTGACCCGCGGACTGACCCCCAGCACCGTCTTGGTGCCTTGGGGGCTGATAAGCCGCACCCTGTCGCCCAAACCCAACCCCAACTCCCGCGCCAGTTGCGAACCGATCGCGATGCCCGTGTCATAGGTGGCCAAGTCGCCCACGGCTCCAGACCCGATGCCGATCCGCGGTATCGTTGCCAGATCCCCAGCCCGCATCCCAAAAACCTCGGCCCCCAGCGTCGCCTCGCCCGAGGTCGCCATGACCTGCCCCTTGATCAGCGGTGCCGCCCGAACGACCCCAGGAATGGCCAGCAGTCGCCCGCTGATCGCCTCGTAATCGGCAAATCCCCGCACCAGATTGCCCGCCTCATCCGCGGTCCCGGCGGAATAGACGGTGACATGGGCATTGGCACCCAGAATGGTGTCGACAAACTCGGCCCGAAACCCCGCCCGGACCGCAAGCGTGGCAATCAGCGCGAAGACAGCCAGCGTGATCCCGATCAGACTGATCCAGGTCATCACCGACACACCACCTTCTGCCCGCCTTGCGCGCAAATAGCGCCAGGCGATCATGAATTCGAACCGGGAAAACGGCGAGGTCGTGGCCATGACTGCTCTTTCTTTTGGCCGGACCATGCGGGAAAGCAGGCACAGGGTCAATCCGACGCTAGTCACGAAGGCGTGCCGCCGCCCAAACGGGCACGCCCCGTCGCATCAGAACAGGAAGTTGTCGGCGTCGTTCATCACCGCCACCGTGGTATTCTCAACCACAACCTCCACCGTGCCCACCTTCAGCAGAACCCCCGTACCCAACTTGGTTATGCTGATATTGGCCATCGAGATTGCCGCCGTAAACTCGATCACATCCACGCCCGCAGCAAAATCCGCAATCCGGTCCCGCCCGCCGCCAGGGCTGAACCGGAACGTATCGGCATCAGCACCCCCCGTCAGACTGTCATTGCCCGCGCCGTCAATCAGCACGTCGGCCCCGGCCAGCCCAACGAACCCGTCAGCGCCAAGCCCGCCTCTGATGACGTTGCCCACATCCGACCCGGTCAACACATCGTTAAGGGCGGTCCCGGTCAGGTTTTCAAATTCGCTCAGCCCGATTGTCGCCAGACCAGCCACGTTCTGCAACGCGCCCGGCACGGCCAGCGAAAAGGTCTATCCCACCGCGAATTGCGAAAAATCCTCCGTGTCGATGCCATTTCCGCGGCTCTGTTGCACAATTCCTGTGAGGGATTCATCTATTGAATCCAGCGTGATAGCTTGTGTGTCTTAACAGTCCGAGCACAGCGACCTACAAGACCCTGAACTGTCCCGCGTATAAAGGGGGCGTTCAAGCGTCGCGGTTCGCTCACGATCTGGTTTGACCCCGAGATGGATCAGGCGTCCAAGCCGACCGGCAAGCGTGGGCGGCAGCCCGTCGACAGCGACGCTGCCGTGAAGACCTGCCTTACGATGCAGGCCCTCTTCGGGATGGCGTTGCGACAGACGACCGGGTTCGTCGAGAGCATGTTGCAACTTGTAGGTTGGGACTGGAAGATGCCTGATCTCAGCACGCTCAGCCGTCCATTGCCCGGCAGGTGAATGGAACATTCAGCGAGAAGGGCCAGAAGACCCTTGCGGTGAACATCCCGCATCAGGGCCCGCTTCCGCCGAACGCGGGGCCGCTGCCGCTATCCCGCCCCGCAAGAACGCAAAGCCCTGGAAAACGGTCACGGCAGGTGCCGTGGCGCGCAACGAGGCGCTCCGGGCGTCGAACACCCTCGGCCGCGCGCTTTGGCAAGGATTGAGCGGATATCACCGCGGAAGTCGTGCAGAGACGAAAATGCACTGCGTCAAACTGCTGGGTCAGTGCCTAATGACCAGGGACTTCGATCGACATCCCCGTCGCGAAGGTCGCAGGATAGGTCTGTCCGTGGAAAGGGGAACTCCGACCCTCAGCCGATTTGTGCAACACAGTCCTTGGCCACCGTGAAAGTTGACTCTGTCAGCACGTTACCAGACCCGGCAGCCGACAAAACGCCGTTTCAGTCCGATTTGCCCTTCAGCAATGCCACAATCGCCATCGCGTGCCCGTGACCCAGTCCGAAATCCGCCTTCAGCCAATCGGTGATCTGCGTGGCCTTCACGCCCTTGGCAATGCCCTCGGGCCCGGCAAACCCCTTCTCCGCCGCCATCTGGCGAAAGTCGGCGGGGGATTTGCCGGTCTTGGCTTGGATATTATCCAGATAGGCCTGAAAGCTCATCTAGCCGCCCAAAGAAGACCACGCTTGATCATCTCGCGCGGGGCCCCATGGTCAATCACATTGGCCTGATGGCCCAAAGCGTTATAGTAGACCCGCCCCTTGCCCCACATCTTGGTAAATCCAATTGGCATGGCCACCGGGCCATGGGCGGCATGCGGGCCATCCACCACCGGGAAATCGCAAACGGCATGCACTTTCACAGCCGGGTCGATGTGCAGATAATACTGCTCGGTCTTGACCATAAAATCGTCAATCCCGGCGACCAGCGGGTCATCCGACACCATCCGCACCTTGTATTCCACCCCGTCATTGCCCGGATGCGCCACCCATTGCGCCCCCGTCATGAACTGCCAGACCACATCATTGCGGAAACTGTCGCACATCCCGCCATGACAGCCCGCCAGGCCAACTCCCGCCGCCACCGCATCGGCCACGTTCTGTGACTGGTGCTTTTCAATCGTGCTCATCGTCCAGACTGGCACGATCAGCGACAGGTCGGCCAGCGCGCCCGCATCGTCAAAGCAGGCCAAGGTATCCGTCACCGTCACCTCAAACCCCGCCTCCCTCAGGTCGCCCGCGAACAGGTTTGCCACCTTTTCCGGATCATGCCCCAGCCAACCGCCCCAGGTGATCAACGCCCGCTTTGCCATATCGTCCTCCTCATTTCCCGCAGGTTGACCGCAGGTCGCGGCAAAGGTCAACGGCAAATCGATGTAAAGAATCTTTGACACAATGCATGCTTTATCATACCTAATGCACAACAACCTTGACATTGATTCGAGCCGCCCATGAACTCCGAAGAACGCCAAACCTGGATCAACCTCTTCAGCAGCCTTGTGATCAATGGCTGGTTCTATTCCCGCATCTGGACGATGTTCCACGACGGCACCTCGACCGCGCCCGATGCCATGCAGATCTGGGCGCGCACGGTGATCTGGGTCATCCCTGTGTCCATCGGGTCCATCATCGCGCTGACCATTCTGACCGCCGTGGTCCAAGCCATCATCGCCGGCGGAAAAGCCCCCGTCTTTCTGAAGGACGAGCGCGACACCAAGTTCGAGATGTGGGGCATGGGCGCCATGATGCTGTTTTGCGTGGCGGGTTTCCTGGGCGCGATGTCCTCACTTGCCCTTGGCTACTCCGGTTTCATCGCCTTCAACCTGATCTACCTTGGCTTTTCCCTGGGCGATATCGCCAGCAACCTGTTAAAGCTGACAGTCTACCGCACCGGCTACTGAATGAAGATCACCAACCAGATCCGCCGCCTGCGCTTTGATGCAAATGAGATGACCCAGGCCGATCTTGCCGCCCGCGTCGGCGTCACACGTCAAACCATCATGGCGATCGAGGCTGCCAAGTATTCGCCGTCCCTTGAACTTGCCTTCCTGATCGCCCGCGCCTTCGACAAACCGCTTGACCAAGTGTTCCAGTTCGAAACCGACTGACCCTCAATCCAACGGAGTTCCCGATGTTCCGCACCGTTTTCGCGGCCGTGCCGCGCTTTGCCCTTTTTTTGCTGGCAGTCATTCCCGTTCTGACCGGCGTCGTCGTTCTGCTGTCGATGCAAAGCGGCGAGGTCAACACCCTCAGCGATGCCACCGCCATCGCCCGCCGCGCCAGTTACCCTTGGGCGATCATCGGGCACATTCTGGGCGGGTCCGCGATGCTGATCCTGGGGTTCTCGCAATTCTCCAGCCGCCTGCGCCGCGCCCTGCCCGGGGTACACCGCTGGCTTGGCCGGGCCCTCGTGGGCGCAGGCGGTTATTTTGCCCTATCCGGCCTTTTGATGAACGCGGCACCCAAGGCGCAGGCGGACTCGGCCCTCTACAACTCGGCGCAGAACGTCATGGCCGTGGTCTTCCTGACCGTCCTGTTCCTTGGCATCCGCGCCGCCCGCCAGCGCCGCTTTGCCGATCATCGCGCTTGGATGATGCGCTGCTATGCCATCACGCTTGGGGCAGCGACCCAGACTGTCTTGCTGCTGCCTGTCTTCCTGATGCTGGGTGAGGTGAAGGGCGTGCTGGTTGACTTGGTCTTCATCGCCGCTTGGGGCGTCAACCTTGCCGCCGCCGAATGGCTGATCCGCGCCCCACAGCGCCTGCGCACCGCCGCCGCCCACTAGGGCACGACACGCCACCCAAACCCGCGCCCAACCGGCGCGGGTTTGTCATTTTCGTAGATTTAGAACCGCGCAGCCGCTGCAGGCCTGTTGCCCATGATCACTTCGATCTCGGCCATCACCTCGGGCGTCAGCTTGGCCTTATGCTCCAGCGCCTTCAGGTTATCGGTCAGTTGCGACACCCGCGACGCGCCCAGAATGACCGTGGACACATGCGGATTGGCCAGACACCACAGCAACGCCAGATGATGGATCGGCAGCCCGATCCGCTCGGCCAGACCCGCCAGTGCCTTGACCTTGACCAGCTTGGCCTGCCCCTCGGGCTTGCCCAGATTGTCCTTCAGCCACTCATAGCCGGGCAAGTTCATCCGGCTGTCCTGCGGCACACCGTCATTGTACTTGCCCGTCAGGATGCCACTGGCCAAAGGCGACCAGATCGTCGTCCCCAACCCGAAGGTCTCATACACTGGCGCATAATCCGCCTCGACCTTTTGGCGCTCAAACAGGTTGTACTGCGGCTGCTCCATCACAGGCGGCGTCAGACCCCAACGCGCCGCCACCGCATGCGCCTCGGTGATCCGCTGCCCCGACCATTCCGAGGTGCCCCAGTACAGCACCTTCCCCTGCACGATCAGATTGTGCATCGCCCGCACAGTCTCCTCGACGGGCGTATCCACATCCGGCCGGTGGCAGAAATACAGGTCCAGATGATCGACGCGCAGCCGCTTCAGCGCCGCATGGCACGCCTCGGTCACATGCTTGGCCGACAACCCGCGCTGCGTCGGCTTAGCGCCGCCCCAATACACCTTGGACGACACGATGAACGAATCCCGCGACCAGCCAAGCTCATGGATCGCCTGCCCCATCACCAGTTCCGACCGGCCCTGCTCATACCCTTCGGCATTGTCGAAAAAGTTGATCCCGGCATCATAGGCCGCCGTCAACATCTCCTTGGCGGGCTGGATGTCCACCTGCTTGGCGAAGGTCACCCAAGACCCATAGGAAAATTCCGAAACCTTCAGGCCCGACCGCCCCAACCGCCGATAGTCCATTCCGTCCTCCAAATGTCGCATTGACCCCAGTAATCTAGCACCCCAACGTAACGCCGAAAGGGGCATTCATGAAAATCCTCATCCTCGGCGGATATGGCGTCTTTGGCGGCCGCCTTGCGCGGCTTCTGGCTGACGCCGACCTTGATATCCTGATCGCAGGCCGCGACCTGACCAAAGCACAGGCCATCTGCGCCACCCAAGTCCGTTGCACCCCGCTCCGCGCCGACCGCGCCACCATCATTGAAACCCTGCAAACCCACCGCCCCGCTATCCTGATCGACGCCACCGGCCCCTTTCAGGGTTACGGCCCAGACCCCTACCACGTCCTCAAAGCCTGCATCCAAACCCGCACAAACTACCTCGACTTCGCCGATGGCGCCGATTTCGTCGCCGGGATCGGCGCCTTTGACACTCAAGCCAAAGAGACCAGCATCTTCGCCCTCTCCGGCGCCTCCTCCTTCCCTGTCCTGACCGCCGCCGTCCTGGCCGAGATGGCGAAGACCATGCAGATCGAACATGTCACCGGCGGCATCGCCCCCTCGCCCCACGCCGGGGTCGGCCTGAACGTCTTGCGCGCCGTCCTTGGCTACGCAGGCGAACCCGTCACGCTGAGACGCGACGGCAAAACCGCCACGGGCCGGGGTCTGGCCGAAACCTATCGCGTCACCATAGCCCCACCCGGTGCCCTGCCCCTGCACAGCACCCTCTTCTCCCTCGTCGATGTGCCTGACCTGCGCGCCATCCCCGCCGCGATGCCGCAAATCCAGACCCTCTGGATGGGCGCCGGCCCCCTGCCCGCGCCACTGCACCGCCTGCTCATCACCTTTGCCCGCCTGCGCGCCCGGGGCCTTCTGCCCAACCTCGCCCCCCTCGCCCCCTTGGCCCACCTTGTCCTGAACACACTGAAATACGGCGACCATCGCGGCGGCATGTTCGTTCAGGCCAAGGGCACCGCCAACGGCCAACCCGTCACCCGCATCTGGCACATGCTGGCCGAGGGCGACGACGGCCCCCTGATCCCCTCGATGGCCATCGCCGCCCTTGTCCGCCAAACCCGCGCCGGATCGCCCCCAGCCCCCGGCGCACGCTCGGCCATCGGTGCCCTGACCCTGTCCGACTACGCCGCCCTCTTCGCCACCCGCGCCATCACCACCGGCTGGCGCGACGCGCCCAGTGGCTCGCTCTACGAACAAGCCCTCGGCCCCGCCTTCGCCACCCTGCCCCCCACCCTCCAGTCCCTGCACCGCCCCGGCAAACGCGCCCAATGGGCAGGCCGCGCCACCGTCACCCGCAGCCCCACCCGCCTTGCCAACCTGATCGCCCGCATCTTCAGCTTTCCAGCCCAAGGCGCCGACATCCCCATCACCGTCACCTTCCTGACCGCCCCCGACGGCGTTGAGACCTGGGGCCGCAACTTCGCCGGCCGCCTGATGGTCTCCACCCAGGAATCGGGACGGGGCCGCAACCAACACCTGATCACCGAACGCTTCGGCTCCTTCGCCTTTGGCCTTGCCCTCGTCACCGACGGCGCAAAACTCCGCGTCATCCCCCGCCGCTGGACCCTGTTCGGCCTGCCCCTGCCCCGCGCCCTGATGCCCCGCGGCGACAGTTATGAGACGGAACGGAATGGCAAATTCCGCTTCCATGTCGAGATTGCCCTGCCCCTGATCGGCCCCGTCGTCAGCTATGACGGCTGGCTAGACCGGGCCTAGAATGTTCCAAAAGCCGGACACCATGTAATGTATACTTTACATTATGCCGGGTAAACAATACCCCATGTTCCAGAAGCACAACATGATTCGGGAACACAGCATGTCGTTTGAAGAACGCAATTCACTGATCGGCATCGTGACCGACCTGTTGGTCATCACCCTGTTCGTCTGGCAGATCACCGCCCAAAACGCCGCCGGTGCCTTTGACGGCCCCGATGCCTATGCCGCCTGGGCACGGCTGGTGCTGACCATGATCGTCGTCTCCATCGCCGCCTCCATCGCGGTCACGATCCTGATCAACATCGCCCTGGGCCTGATCACCGGGCAAAAGCTGCCCCCCCATCTGGTCGATGAACGCGACCGCCAGATCCGCCTGCGCGGCGCGCAAGTGACGCTCCTGCTGACCTCGGGCGTTTTCTTGGGCGGCGTGGGCCTGCTTGCCGCAAACTTCAGCGTCTTTGCCGCGCTGAACGTCATGCTGTCCGCCTTTGCCGTCGGCACTGTGACCGGGTCCTTCACCAAACTGGCCCTGCAACGCGGCTGGGTCTGACCCATGCCAACCCAAGTGACCAACACCATCCGCCGCCTGCGCTTTGACGCGGATGAGATGACCCAAGCCGACCTTGCCGCCCGCGTCGGCGTCACCCGCCAAACCATCATCGCGATCGAGGCGGGGAAATACTCCCTCTCCCTTGAACTTGCCTTCCGCATCGCCCGCGCCTTTGGCCGCCCGCTGGAAGACGTCTTCACCTATCACGACTGAAACCCCCTCTCCCGGTGCCCCGCCGCACCCATCGAAAGCAAATGCCATGAAAGCCGCCATCGTCACCTGTTACGGATCCCCCGACGTCGTCCAGATCCGCGAGGTTCCAAAACCCATCGCCAAGCCCGGCCAGGTCGTCATCCGCCAGCACGCCACCACCGTCAACTCCGGCGACGCCCGCATCCGGGGTGCCAACATGCCCCCCGGCTTTGGCCTGATCCTGCGTCTGGTCTTTGGCGTCCGCGGCCCCCGTCAGCCGATCCTTGGCATCTGTGTGGCG
>CAMDHB010000073.1 GCA_945897655.1 Pseudorhodobacter antarcticus | reverse complement strand
CGGCGAGGGGTCCGGATGGCCCGGACCCCGCGTCGAAAGTGTTACGGCATCTTGCCGCCCAGTTCCCGTTCCGCATTTGCGACATGCTGTTTCACGGCAAAGAAGCTGTCTGGGGTGACGGAGATGGAATCGATCCCCGCCTGAACCAGAAGGCGCGCAAAGGAACTGTCATTGCTGGGGGCCTGACCGCACAGGCCCACCTTGGCCCCGGCGGCGTGGGCTTTTTCGATGACGGTCTTGATCATCCACAGCACGGCAGGATCGCGTTCGTCAAAGAGATCGGCCAAGTCGCCTGAATCGCGGTCCACCCCAAGGGTCAACTGCGTCAAGTCGTTCGATCCGATGGAAAAGCCATCAAACCGGGTGGCAAATTCGGTCGCGAGGATCACGTTCGACGGGATCTCGCACATGACATAGACCTGAAGGCCATTCTGCCCCCGCTTGAGCCCGTTTTCGGCCATCACGGCCAGAACGCGGTCAGCCTCATCCAGGGTGCCGCAAAAGGGGATCATCATGATCATGTTGGTAAACCCCATCTCCTCGCGCAGCTTCTTGATCGCGCGGCATTCCAGCGCAAAGCCGTCTTTGTAGCGGGGCGAGTAGTAGCGGGACGCGCCGCGAAAGCCGATCATCGGGTTTTCCTCAGCGGGTTCGAACTGGCGACCGCCCAGAAGGTTGGCGTATTCGTTGGTCTTGAAATCGGACATCCGCACGATCACCGGTTTGGGAAAGCAAAAGGCCGCGATGCGGGATAGGCCACGGGCGAGGTGATCGACGAAATAGTCGCCCTTGTTGGCATAGCCCTTGGTCATCACCTCGATCTCGGTGCGCGCCGCCTCGTCTTTCAGGTCGTCAAAGCGGGTCAGGGCCAGGGGATGCACCTTGATCGCGTTGTTGATCACGAATTCCATTCGCGCCAGACCGACGCCTTCGGTCGGCAGATGCCACCAGCGGAAGGCGGCAGACGGGTTGGCGAGGTTCAGCATGATCTTGGTGCGGGTTTCGGGTACGGTGTCGTAATGCAGTTCCTGCACCGTGAATGCGGAGGTTCCGGCGTAGACAAAGCCCTCCTCGCCCTCGGCACAGGACAGGGTAACCTCTTGCAGGCTGTGCAGAATCTCGGTCGCATTGCCGCAGCCCACGACGGCGGGCAGGCCCAATTCGCGGCTGACGATGGCGGCGTGGCTGGTGCGGCCGCCGTGGTCTGTGATGATGGCGGCGGCGCGTTTCATGATGGGCACCCAATCGGGGTCGGTGGTCGAGGTGACAAGGATGGCGCCGTCGATGAACTGGTCGATATCGCGGGCGTTTTCGATCAGGCAGACGGTGCCGGACACGACAGCCTCGCCCACGCTGAGGCCTTTGAGCAGGGTGGGGCCGTGTGAGGTGATGTGGTAGGACTTGAGGACGCCCACCTTGGCACGCGATTGCACGGTTTCGGGGCGGGCTTGCACGATATAAAGGGTGCCGGTGTTGCCGTCGCGGGCCCATTCCATGTCCATCGGCTGGCCGTAATGGTCTTCGATGGTGCAGGCCTGGCGGGCGAGTTCAAGGATTTCGGCATCGTTCAGGACGTAGGTCGCGCGTTCCGCCTTGGACGTGGGCACGTTGCGGGTTTCGCCGCCGGAGGTGCCGGCATAGACCATTTTCTGCTCCTTCTCACCCAACTTCTTTTCCACGATGGGGGTGAGGGCGGGATTGGCCAGAAGGGGTTTGAAGACCTGATATTCGTCGGGGTTCACGGCACCCTGCACGACGTTTTCACCGAGGCCCCAGGCGGCGTTGATCAGCACGACCTTGTCAAACCCTGATTCGGTGTCGATCGAGAACATGACACCCGACCCGCCGATGTCGGACCGCACCATCAGTTGCACGCCGATGGACAAGGCGACCTTGGTGTGGCCGAACCCTTTGAGCCTACGGTAGGTGATCGCCCGGTCGGTGAAGAGCGAGGCATAGCAGCGGCGGCAGGTGTCAAGCAAAGCCGCCTCGCCCCGGACGTTCAGATAGGTTTCCTGCTGGCCGGCGAAGCTGGCATCCGGCAAATCCTCGGCCGTGGCGCTGGAGCGGACGGCGACGGACAGGTCGGCCTGTCCGGTGCGGCGGGCAAGTTCCTGAAAGGCGGCAACAATTTCGGCGCGGGTCTGGGCCGGAAACTCGCCGGCCTTGATGGCCTGACGGATTGCGGTTCCGGCGTCGGGCAGGGTGATCTTGCCAGACTCCAGCCGGGCCAGGGTTTCGGCGATCATGTCATCCAGACCATTGGCTGTCAGGTAATCGCGGAAGGCGTCGGCGGTGGTGGCAAAACCGGGCGGCACCTTGATGCCCTTGGCGCCCAGCTGGCGCACCATTTCGCCCAAGGACGAGTTTTTCCCCCCCACCAGCGCCACATCCCCGCGTGACAGATCCTGAAACCAGAGTACCCGCTTGTCTGTGCCCTTCATGGCCATGTGCTCCTCCGCATGGGTGTGAAACCGCCTCTACTTGCTGCCGTTTTGGGGGGGCCTGACATGATCCTGATCAAGGCCGCAGAATGAATTCCCGGTATTCTCGGGGTCAGGCGTCACGGTCCGCGTGGTGGCGTGGGGTTCGTTGATCAACCCGGTCAGACAGGGAGAGATGGCATGGTCCGCAAGGAATTATTGGAACTGGCAAGCCGGGTTGAAGCGGCAGGCAGTCTGGACATGGAACTGACGGCGGATGCGCTGCGCGGTCTGCGCGCGGCGTTTCCGGGCGAGGTTGCGGCGGGTCGGTTGCCCGATGGCATGGCGATCAGCAGCGACGGGATTGTGGAACTGGTGATCGGGGCGCTGCCGGGGTGGCATTTCAACATTCACGGGCGAGCGCGGCACAGTCCGGGGTCTTGGAGTTGTTCGCTGCGGCGGTCTGACGTGCTGGATGATGACGAGATTCTGGGCACGGGCGAGGCGCGCAGCTTGCATCAGGCGGTGCTGGCGGCGGTGATCCGCGTTGCGGCTTGGCGCTGAGGATGCTGCAGATCCGCATACATGGCCGTGGCGGGCAGGGTGTGGTGACGGCGGCAGAGATGCTGTCGATTGCCGCGTTTGAACAGGGGCGGCATGCGCAGGCCTTTCCGAGTTTCGGGGCAGAACGCACGGGCGCGCCGGTGGTGGCGTTCTGCCGGATTGATGACAAGCCGATCCGGTCACGCGAGCCGATTTCGGCCCCGGATGCGCTGATCATTCAGGACGCGCATTTGCTGCATCAGGTGGATGTGTTTCAGGGGCTGAAGGCGGAGGGCTATGTGCTGATCAACTCGGGCCGGAGTGTGGCCGAGTTGGGGGTGGCCGAGGTTGCGGCGCGGTTGCCCAAGGGGCGGGTGATCACGCTGGACGCTACGGCGATTGCGATGGCGCATTTGGGCCGGCCCTTGCCCAATGCCGTGCTGCTGGGCGGGTTTGCGGCGCTGACCGGGCTGATCACGATTGAGGCGGTGGTGCATGCGGTCCACGCCAAGTTCAAGGGGGCCGTGGCGGACCGGAACGCCGCTGCAGCAACCGAAGCCTATGACCGGCTGATGGCCGAGGGGGTGTCATGATTTCGCAAATGGAAGGTTCGGCCGCTGTGGCGCAGTCGGTCGCGCTGTGCCGGCCTGAGGTGATTTGCGCTTATCCGATCTCGCCGCAGACCCATATTGTTGAGGGGTTGGGGGCGTTGGTCAAGGGCGGCACGCTGGCGCCCTGCGAGTTTCTGAATGTTGAGTCGGAATTTGCGGCGATGAGTGTGGCGATTGGGTCCTCGGCCACGGGGGCGCGGACCTATACGGCCACGGCGTCGGAGGGTTTGCTGTTCATGGTGGAGGCGATTTACAACGCTAGTGGGTTGGGTTTACCGATTGTGATGACGGTGGCCAACCGGGCGATTGGGGCGCCGATCAATATATGGAACGATCATTCAGATAGCATGAGCCAGCGGGATTGTGGCTGGTTGCAGCTGTTTGCGGAAAGCAACCAGGAGGCGGTTGATCTGCATATTCAGGCGTTCCGGCTGGCCGAGGAATTGTCGATGCCGGTGATGGTGTGCATGGATGGTTTCATCCTGACCCATGCCTATGAGCGGCTGGATATCCCGTCACAGGCGCAGGTGGATGCGTTTCTGCCGCCCTATGAACCCCGGCAAGTGCTTGATCCCAATGAGCCTGTGTCGATTGGGGCGATGGTGGGGCCCGAGGCCTTCATGGAGGTGCGCTATCTGGCCCATGCCAAACAGACGATGGCACTGGACCTGATACCGGAGATCGCGGCGGAGTTTGAGGCGGGGTTTGGCCGCAAGGCGGGGGGGCTGGTGCGGGGCTACCGGTTGGACGATGCCGAGACCATCGTGGTGGCGCTGGGGTCGGTTGTGGGCACGCTGGAGGAGACGGTCGACGCGATGCGGGCGGCGGGGGAGCGGATTGGGGTGCTGTCGATCCGGTCCTATCGCCCCTTCCCGTTGGCAGCGGTGCGGGCAGCTTTGAAGGAAGCCAAACGGGTGGTTGTGTTGGAGAAGAGCTTTTCGGTTGGCATGGGGGGTGTTGTGGCGGCGGATGTGCGCATGGCGCTGTCGGGCATTCAGCTGCGGGGTTACACGGTCATTGCCGGGTTGGGGGGGCGTCCGATCACCCAAGCCTCACTAACCCGGATGCTGGGGCAGGCAATTGCGGACAGCCTGCCGCCGCTGACCTTTCTGGACCTGAACGAAGATATCGTGAACCGCCAATTGGCGCGGGAGGCTGGCATGCGCCGGTCGGGGCCGATTGCGGAAAACCTGCTGCGCGACATTGGCGGCAAGGCGGAGGTGCGGCCATGACGCAGGACATCAAGTTCTATCAGACAGGCACTCTGACGGTTGGGAACCGGCTGCTGGACCCGGACCTGAGGTCAGTTCAGGCGTCGATTGCACGGGACAATTCGCTGACCTCGGGTCACCGGGCCTGTCAGGGCTGTGGTGAGGCGTTGGGTGCGCGCTATGCCGTGGATGCGGCGATGCGGGCGACCAAGGGGCAGTTGATTGCGGCCAATGCGACGGGGTGTCTGGAGGTGTTTTCAACGCCTTATCCGGAAACCAGTTGGAAACTGCCGTGGTTGCACAGCCTGTTTGGCAATGCGGCGGCAGTGGGGTCGGGGATTGCGGCGGCGCTGAAGGTCAAGGCGCTGAAGGCGGGGTTGGCGCAGTCCGAGGTGCGGGTGATTGCGCAAGGGGGGGATGGGGGGACCACGGACATTGGATTTGGCTGTCTGTCAGGCATGTTCGAGCGGAATGATGACGTGCTGTACATCTGTTATGACAACGAGGGGTACATGAACACCGGGGTGCAGCGGTCGTCGGCCACGCCGCCTGCCGCGCGGACGGCGACGACGGTGCCCTTGGGGCCGAACCCGGGGGAGGAGTTTGGCCGGGGCAAGAATGTGCCTCTGATCGCGGTGGCCCATGAGATTCCCTATGTGGCGACGGCAACCGTCGCCGATCTGCGCGATCTGGAGGCGAAGGTGGAAAAGGCGATGACGCTGCGGGGGGCGCGGTATTTGCAGGTGTTCGTGCCCTGCCCGCTGGGCTGGGGGGCGGCCAGTTGCGACACGATCAAGCTGGCCCGTCTGGCGCATGAAACCGGGATTTTCCCGGTGTTCGAGGCGGAGCGGGGGGAGATTACTGCCGTGTCGAAGATCCGGCATATGCAGCCGGTGGAGAACTACTTGCGGCTGCAAAAGCGCTTTGCGCATCTGTTTGGCGCGCACCCCCGGCCTGATATTGTGGCGCGGATTCAAGCGCTTGCCGACAAGAACATCAAGCGGTTCGGGTTGCTGGAGGCTCAGGCATGAAAAAGCCCTTTGCCATCACGTTGGACCCCGGATCATCGCTGGCCAACAAGACCGGGTCGTGGCGGACCGAGCGGCCGAACTATGTGGACCGGCTGCCACCCTGCAACCATGAATGCCCGGCGGGTGAGGATAATCAGGGTTGGCTGTACCATGCCGAGGGCGGGGATTATGAGGCGGCGTGGCGGCATCTGACCCGCGACAACCCGTTTCCGGCCATCATGGGGCGGGTGTGCTATCACACCTGCGAGGGGGCGTGTAACCGGGCCAAGCTGGATCAGGCGGTTGGGATCAACTCGGTCGAGGGGTTTCTGGGGGATGAGGCATTGCGGCGGGGTTGGGCGCTGGAGCCGGGTCCGGAGACGGGGAAGCATGTACTGGTTGTGGGGGCGGGGCCGTCGGGGCTGTCGGCAGCCTATCATCTGCGGCGGTTGGGGCATGCGGTGACGGTTCTTGAGGCGGGGGACAAGCCGGGGGGGATGATGCGTTGGGGCATCCCGAAATACCGTTTGCCGCGCGATGTGCTGGATGCGGAAGTGGCGCGGATTGCGGCGATGGGGGTGCGGTTTGTCTATGGGAGGAAGGTCACGGACATTGTGGCCAGCATGGCGGAACATGGGGCGCAGGCGGCGTTTCTGGCAATAGGCGCGCATATCGCCAAGCGGGCCTATATCCCGGCCAAGGATTCCTCACGCATTCTGGATGCCGTTTCGGTGCTGCGGTCGATGGAGGGGGAGGTGCAGCCGATGCTGGGGCGTCGGGTGGTGGTGTATGGCGGGGGCAACACGGCCATCGACGTGGCACGGACGGCGCGGCGGTTGGGGGCGACGGATGCGATCATCGTGTACCGCCGCACGCGGGAAAAGATGCCGGCCCATGATTTCGAGTTGGAAGAGGCGCTGGAGGAGGGGGTCAAGGTCAAATGGCTGTCCACCATTACCGGGGCCGAGGGGGGGCATTTGACCATCGAGAAGATGGTGCTGGATGCCGATGGCAAGCCACAGCCGACGGGTGAGTTCGAGACGCTGGACGCGGATTCGCTGGTCCTGGCCTTGGGGCAGGATGTGGACATGGGGCTGCTGGCGGGGGTTCCAGGGTTGGTGACGGCGGATGGGGTGGTGCAGGTTGATCCGGAAACGATGATGACGGGGCATCAGGGCCTGTTTGCCGGGGGCGACATGGCGCCGGGTGAGCGGAATGTTACGGTGGCGATTGGGCATGGCAAGAAGGCGGCGCGGCACATTGATGCTTGGCTGGGGGGCCGTGTTTTGCCGCCGAAGCCGCCGCAAGTGCTGGCCAGTTATGACAGGCTGAACACTTGGTACTATTCGGACGCGCCCAAGTCGGTGCGCCCGCAACTGGACCTGGCACGACGCAGCACGGGGTTTGATGAGGTGCAGGGTGCTTTGACCGAGGCCACGGCCCTGTTTGAGGCGCGGCGCTGTCTGAGTTGCGGGAACTGCTTTGAATGCGACAACTGCTATGGCGTCTGCCCGGACAATGCGGTGATCAAGCTGGGGCCGGGGAACCGGTTTTCGATCAATCTGGATTACTGCAAGGGCTGCGGGATCTGTGTGGCGGAATGTCCTTGCGGGGCCATTGAGATGGTACCGGAGGAGACTTGAGCCTTTGCAGATGCGCGTCAGTTGTTCGCCGACCAGTACGTCTACGATTCTTGTGCGGCATAAGAGGGTGCGCAGGGTGACAAGACTGGGGTGCTGCCCCACGGCGCAGCCGATGATACGGGCACCTGTGCCTGCCGGGGTCGATTGCATCGCGGCAAGGGCGTCGAGGCCGAGGATTTCGCAGACGCCGCGTACTTCGGGGCGGAGGGGGAGGGCGGTTTCGTCGATTTCGATGCCAACACCGGCGGCGACGGTGCTGGGGGCTGCGGTAAAGACGGCGGACAGGATGGCCGCGCGGTGGTTGCCCGAGACCCCGATGACCAGCGCCACATCGCCGGGGTGGATGTTGGCAGCGGCCAGATTGGTCCCCGGGGGATGACGTCGATGCCGGTGGTGGTGATGAACACGCGGTCGGCGGCACCCCGGCCCACAACCTTGGTATCGCCGGTGACGATGCGGACACCGGCCAAACACGCCTCGGTCCCCATTGAGGCGACGATGCGGTGCAGAAGGGCAATCTCGCACCCCTCCTCGATGATGAAGGCGGCGGAGGGCCATAGGGGGTTGGCCCCGCCGACTGCAAGATGGTTGACCGTGCCACAGACGGCGATCTTGCCGATGTCGCCGCCGGGGAATTCGAGGGGGGTCACGACAAAGCTGTCGGTGGTGAAGGCAAGACGTGCGCCGGGTTCGGCAAGGGCGGGGTGGAACAGGCGGGCTTGGTCTTCGTGCCCCGGCGGGTCGAAGGCGGAGGTGAAGACGGCGGCAATGAAGTCATGCATCGCGCGGCCACCGCCGCCGCGGGCGAGGGTGACATGGGTTTCACACAGTGGCGGGCGGTTTATGGGGCCACGGTGGACAGGCGGGCACCGCCATATTGCCAATAGGCGGTGCAGGCCCCTTCGGAGCAGACCATCAGGGCACCCAGCGGCATGTCGGGGGTGCGGCCGCTGCCAAATTGCGGGCAGGCGGGGGGTTTGATGCGGTCTGTCATGACCTGACCGCAGGCGCAGCCTTCTGGTTCGGCCACGGCGCGGGGGCCCGCGCCGCAGCACAGGCCGAACTTTTTTCGGCAACAAAGGCGCGGTACTTGGGGCGGATTTTCAGGCCGGAGGCGTCGATCTCCCCCAAGCCGCGCCACTCGAAACTGGACCGGCGTTCGTAGACATCGGCAACGGCGGCCAAGGACACCGGGTTGCCATCTTCGGGCACGACGCGGGCGTATTGGTTTTCCTCCGTGGTCCGGCCTTGGTGAAGCTGGGTCCCGGTCATTTCCGACCCAAGCTGCCGTGATCACCTCAATCGATGCGTGGCACCGAAAGTCTCGGAAAGTTGCCAGCAACCTGGGGGTCGCGCTCGCCCGCGACAATGGCACGGATGATCCGCATGCCGGTCGCATCGGTTGGACCCGAGACGACATGATGCAATTGCAGGTTCATCTTGATCGTCGCCTTCGCTTCGTGTTGGATATGGGGTGCAGCATATTCGACGTGCCGTTCCCGCTGACACAGATATGAGCGGAGAGTGGCGATCTCAGCCTCAGGACAGAAACTGCCGCGCAACAGACCAAAGGAATGGAGGTGCCGCAGCCAGCGCAGGCTGTTTACATCGCGGACTGGCGGGCTGTGACCCGTGAGGGTTTTTCAGGAAGACGATGCCGACCCGGTAGCGGGTGCAATGACCGCCTTGTCATCGATGATCGCTGCATCGGCCTGATCGCACAGGTCGGTGCAGGGGGTCTGGCCCAGCTGAAACACTCTGTCGTGTGAGGCCTGGCCCATCTTGATGCCCAATTCCGCCACGAACGCCGCTTGGACGCTGTCCAGCCTGCTGAAGCGATCCACAATGTTGCCACACAGCCGGATCGTGTTACGGCCTTTGGGTGTCAGGGATAGGGAGGAGTAGAAGGAGGCCACCCCCTCGACCACGATGCGGGTCAGGGCCGTGGCGGCGGCGATCGGGTCCAGTGTGGTGGGGCGATGCTGCGGTCGGCAGTCTGGATTTCCAGCAGGATGTCCCGCAATCGGTGCCGGTCATTGCAAGAGCGGGCACAGATCGTGGCGGTCTCGGATTCAGTCGTCGTGCCGACTTTGCCCCCGTGAAGGTTATCGATTGCCAGGAATTTTAGGTCGGTTTGGCCAATGGTTTTGCGGCCTTCTCTTCGCAAGGGATAGAGGGGCGCGGGCCCTTCGGATTCGGTGCTGCGGGGGTGATAGTTGACCGGAATGAATGGGCTTGGAGGTGTGTCCAGATCAGGATACCCTTTCAAATGCATTGGGAGCAATGGGTTGGTGGATTTCGTTAACCAGCTGGAACAGTGTCTAGGAAAGCGGGGCGCGGGGGCGAGCACTGGGGAATGAACATGGCATCGGCATCAGGGACAAACGGTCGTGGCGGCGGGCCATCTGGTGCGGCGGGACTGTCAGTCAGGGTTGTTTGCGGCAAAGACCGTTTGTGCGCCGACCGCATTGATCTTTTGGTGCGCGAGTGACGGACGGCGTTGCCCGGGAATGCCCGCGCCGGTCTGAAGTGCCCCAGCGCGCTGTTGGACATCTGTCCAACTCTGTGTAGGGTCGGCGCAAAATCATGGAGGCGTTGATGGACCCGCGGCATGCGATCTTGTTTGAACCTGTGCGCATCGGGCCGGTGACGGCGCCCAACCGGTTTTACCAGACGCCCCATGCGACGGGGTTGGGCTGGCAGAGGCCACAAGCCTCGGCTGCGCTGCGGGGGATCAAGGCTGAGGGCGGATGGGGGGTGGTGTGTACCGAGTATTGCTCGATCCATCCTTCGTCGGATGACAGCCCCTATGCCTTCCTGACCCTGTGGGAGGATGGGGATATTGCGCCTCTGGCCGCGACGGCTGAGGCCATCCATGCCCATGGGTCACTGGCGGGAATTGAACTGTGGCATGGCGGCGCACATTCCAGCAACCGCATGACACGGGTGCCGGGGGTGGCACCGGTCACCACGCCGGCAATGTTTCATCTGCCGGCCACGGCGCGGGGGATGGACCGCGCGGATATCAAGGCGTTTCGGGGATGGCAGCGGGAGGCAGCACTGCGGGCCAAGCGGGCGGGGTTTGACATCATCTATGTCTATGCCGGGCACGATTATCTGCCGTTTCAGTTCTTGTCGGGGCGGTCGAACACCCGGGGCGATGAATACGGCGGGTCGATTGAGAATAGGGCGCGGCTGCTGCGGGAGATGATCGAGGATACGCGGGAGGCTGTGGGGGATGCTTGCGCGGTCGCCCTGCGGATGGCAGTCGATGAGTTGCATGGGCCCCGGGGGATAACCTCGGAAGGCGAGGGGCGGGAGGTGGTGGAGTTTCTGGCCGAACTGCCGGACCTTTGGGATGTGAATGTGGCGGGGGCGCTGGGGAATGATAGCAAGTCCGCGCGGTTCTCGCAGGAAGGGTATCAGGAGGAGTACATCCGCTTTGTGAAGGGGGTGACCAGCAAGCCGGTGGTGTCGGTGGGGCGGTTTACGTCGCCGGATACGATGGTTTCCCAGATCAAACGGGGGGTGCAGGATTTCATCGGGGCGGCGCGGCCGTCGATTGCGGATCCGTTTCTGCCTGCGAAAATCCGGGAAGGCCGGGCGGATGAGATACGGGAGTGTATCGGCTGCAACATCTGTCGCAGCGCCAACAATGAAGGGGTGCATCTGCGCTGCACCCAGAACCCGACGATCGCCGAGGAATGGCGGAAGGGCTGGCACCCGGAGCGGGTGACGGTGATTTCCCGACCTGAGCGGGTGCTGGTCGTGGGCGCGGGGCCTGCGGGGCTGGAGGCGGCGCTGACGCTGGGGCGGCGGGGGTATGAGGTGGCGCTGGCCGAGAAGGGGCGCGATCTGGGCGGGCGAATTTTGCGGGAGATGACGCTGCCAGGGCTGTCGACCTGGGGACGGGTGCGGGATTGGCGGGTGGGGATGATTGGGAAGCTGCCGAATGTCGAGGTGTTCCGCGGCTCGGCCATGACGGCGGGGGATGTGGAGGCGTTCGGGGCGGATCATGTGGTGCTGGCCACGGGGTCGCGCTGGCGGCGGGATGGGGTTGGG
>CAMDHB010000072.1 GCA_945897655.1 Pseudorhodobacter antarcticus | reverse complement strand
TGCCACCTCGACCAGGCCCTGGCGGGCAAAGAAGGCGCGGCCCAGGGTGATGACGGGTTTGTCGTGGAAGAAGGCTTGCAGGCCCATGGAGGAGTTGAGGGTGATGACGGCCTTTGCGGCCTGAAGCTGGGCGAAGCTGTCGGTTTGGTTGTCGAGGATCGCGCGCCCGGTGGCGATGAGGGGGGCGAGGTTGAGGGGGGTGCGGGCGGAGGGGTGTTCCTTGAGCCGCAGGTGCCAGCCCTGGGGGAGTTTGGTGGCGGCTTCGGTCAGGGCGCGCAGAAAGCCGTCCATGCCGCCGGTCCAGCCGGCAAACAGGGTGACCTGGCTGTCGGATGGCACCTGAAGGGGGCAGAAGAGGAAGGGGGTGTCGGGCAACGGGGTGGTGGTTTGGCCGACATCGGCGCGGCGTGAGGGACGGGCGGTGAGGGTTTCGCCCATCGCCCGCCAGTCGTTGTCGGGGGGGGTGGAGGAGAAGTCTTGCCCCATGACCGAGCTTTCGGCGTTCACGCCCCTTGGGTCCACCGTAATGCGGCCCGGGAAGGGGGCTAGTTCGCAGGCGAGGGTGCCAAGGCCTGCGTCACGGGCGGCCAGAAGGAAGGCTTGGCGAGAGCCGCCGAGGCCGTTCCAGGCGACGGCCACGGCACCGGGGTGGCGGGCGAACAGACGGCGGGCGCCGTTGTATTGCAGGCGGATCAGCAGGGATTTGAGGGTGCGGACCAGTCCCTGAGGCTGGCGTTTGGCGCGGGAGAGGCAGAGGGCGACGCGGACCTCGGTTTGGGGGTGATTATGGAGGGACCAGGGGATGGTCCACAGGCGGCGGCCGCCGCCATCGGCCTGGGCCAGGACGGTAAAGACAGCCTCTTTGTGTGCGGTCCATTCGGCGGGGTAGAGGATCATGGGGTCAGTCCGTGCGATCTTGGGACCACAGATAGACCGTCAACCCCAAAATCACCAGAGCGGCATAGGCGGCAAACAGGGCGGCATAGGCGGTTTTGGGTTCGGCGGGCAGGGCAGCGTAGATTTGCCCGGTGGCCATTTGCATCAGGCCCGCCATGCCGATGCCGAACAGGTTCATCAGTGTGACCCCGCGCCCGACCAGTGCGGGCGGCAGAAAGGCGCGGCCGTGGGCGATGACCATTGGGAAGCTGGCACCGAAGAACCCAACGCCTGCCAGAAGGGCGGCGGAGAGGATCCAGGATTGGCCGGGCAGGGCCATCAGAGTCAGCAGGCAGGTCAGGGACAGGGCATTGCCGCCGAAGTTGAGCCATTTGCGGCTTTGGAGCAGCCTCTCCAGCGGGCCATAGGCGAAGTTTCCGGCGACCATCGCTAGGCCCATGATCAGGGTTACAAGGCCGATGCGGGCGGCGTCGGCGGCGAACACCTCGGCCAGATAGGGGCCAGCCCACAACCCGCGCAGGCCTGCAGCGGGGGCATAGCAGGCGGTCATCAGGATAAGGATGGGCCAGAGGGGGCGCATTCTGAGCAGGGTCCAGATCGTGCCTTGGCCTTGGGTTTGCACGCGTGCGGGGTCGCGCATCAGAACGGCCAGAACGAGGGCCACGGTCAGCGTCACCCCGGCCAGCCCCCACATCGCCCCTCGCCAGCCCATCAGGGCGACGGCCCAGGTCAGCGGCGCGGAGGCGGCGAGGTTGCCAAGTGAGCCCACGCCAATCACCATGCCCGCCAAGGTGCCGAACTGGCGGGCGGGGAATTCGCGGGCGAAGATGAAATAGGCGCCCATCAGGACGGGCGAGCAGCCGATGCCGATCAGGATCATCGCCAAGTTGATCTGGCCCGGCCCGGTGGCGCCGGCAAAGACGACAGCGCCCAAGGCGGCGACGGCCATCAGACCGGCCACGGTGATGCGCGGCCCGATCCGGTCCAGCGCCCAGCCGACGGGCAGTTGTGCAAGTGCAAAGGCAAGGAACCACCAGCCAGAGGCCCGCGCCAGAACTTGTGGCAACACTCCCAAGTCTTGCGCCAACACTGGGGCCATGACAGCCAGAAAGGCGCGGTAGAACTGGCTGAGGACATAGGCCAGCGTCAGCATCGCGATGGTCAGGCGCATGGGGTCAATCCAGTGGGGGCGCGCCACCGGCGGCGGTGCGGGCGGCGATGAAGGGGGCCAGACGCGCCTGAGCTTCGGCTCCGTGTGGTAGGGGTTGGAAATCGGCCAGCACGCGCTGCCAGATGGCGGTGGCGCGTTGGTCAGACCGTAGGGCGCCGGTTTCGGTCCACTGGCCGTGGTTGCTAAGGTCGGCCACCAAGGGTGGGTAAAAGGCCGCGTCATAGCGGGCCATTGTGTGGGCGGTGGCAAAGAAATGGCCGCCGGGGGGGACCTCGGCCAGGGCGTCAAGGGCGAAGTCGTCCAAGGTGTCGCCGGGGCGGACGCACATTTCGGCCAGAGTTTGCAGGGCCTCGATGTCGTTTATGAATTTCTCATACCCAAACGACAAACCACCCTCCAGCCAGCCTGCGGCATGGACGACAAGCGTGGCCTGCGCCATCAACGCGCCCCACAAGGTATGGGTGGTTTCCTGTGCCGCCTGCATGTCGGCGGTGTTGGAGGCGGAGCCTGAGGCAGACCGCCACGGCAGGCCGATGTGGCGGGCCAACTGACCCGAGCCGATTTGCATTTTCAGATGTTCGGGCGTGCCAAAGGCCGGGGCGCCGGATTTCATGTCGACGTTGGAGGAGAAGCCGCCATAGCTGACCGGGGCGCCGGGGCGGGCCAGTTGGGCGAGGGTGATGCCCGCCAAAGCCTCGGCATGTTGCAGGATCAGGGCTCCGGCGACGGTGACGGGGGCCATCGCACCGGCAAGGCAGAAGGGGGTGATGATCGACGTCTGACCGGCGCGGGCAAAGTCGATGATGCCTTGGGCCATCGGGTTGTCCAACTGGCGGGGCGAGTTGGTGTTGATGACGGTATAGGCCCAGACGCCCTCGGCCCAATCGTCGTCGGAGAGGTCATGGCCAAGGCGGATCATGTGCAGCGAGTCCTCGATCTGCGCGCGGCCCCGGGCGTAGACGAACATGGGCTTGTCGGCGCGGCAGATCTGGGCCTGCATCATGGCATAGTGGCGCAGGTTTGCAGGCACATCCTGCGGCTCGACCGAGGGGCCGAGGATGTGGATGACGTCGAAGGATTGTTGCAGGGCAAGGGTTTCTTCGTAGTCACGCAGGCTGCCGGGGCGGCGGCCCCTTTGGAGGTCAGTGGCGTTGGGGCAGCCCGCGCCGGGGCCGAACAGCAACTGGCCGGGGGCGTAGAGGCGTTCCCGAGCGGGGTTGATGCTGCGCATCTGCCACTGGCGGGGGGCGGTTTTGAGGGCTGAGGCGACGATATCGCGGCCGATATGGACCATATCCTCGGTCACGCGTGCGCCAGCGGCTGCGAAGAGGGTCCGTGCCTCGGGCAGCAGGATTTTGATCCCCTCACGCTCCAACAGCCCAAGGGCGGCGTCATGCAGGGCGGCGATGGCGTCGTCGGTGAAGACGGCTTGCGGGGTGAAGGGGTGCGTGAGGTGGATGTAATCCACGGGACGGCCCTTGCGACCCGGTGTGCGATTGCGTGCCATTGGGTCAGGGTAGTGCCCTTGGGGTCAAATGCCTGCCCAATCCCGACAGGTCATGCCGTTTGTGGCACCAGCACCTTTTCCCGGATCGGTAGATGGATCAGGGCGGAGAATGCGCCGACACCGACGCCCACCCACCAGACGGTGGTGTAGTCGCCGGTCAGGTCATACATCTTGCCGCCCAACCAGACGCCCAGAAACGACCCCAACTGATGGCTGAAGAACACAAAGCCATAGAGCGTGCCCATGTAACGCAGCCCGTAGATATGCGCGACCAAGCCGCTGGTCAGGGGGACGGTGGCCAGCCACATGGCACCCATGCTGGCGCTGAAGACCAGCACGGTGAAGGGGGTCATCGGCAGCATTATGAACAAGGCGGCAGCGACGGTGCGGCCGGTGTAGATGGCGGAGAGCAGGTATTTCTTGGGGTATTTCTTGCCCAGCCATCCGGCGTAGATGGAGCCTGCGATGTTGAACACCCCGATGACCGAGATGGCGACGGCCCCGAGGATGGAGGTGGAGGTGATGCCGATGCCGGCCAGCATGCCGCCCGGATCAATCGCGCCGCATTTTTCGGTGACGAAGGCGGGGAAGTGGGCAGTGATGAAGGCCAGCTGATAGCCGCAGGAGAAAAAGCCCATGAAGATCATGAGGTAAGATGGGTCCTTGAAGGCGCGGATCAGGACGGTGCCCATCGATTCCTCAAGCTCCGCCTTGGTGGCAGTGGCGGGGACGCGCAGGAAGGGAAGAGCGAACAGGGCGGCCAGGATGACGACCGAGAAGATGACGAAGACGGTTTGCCAGTGGTAAACTGTCAGCAGCAGTTGCGCGGCGGTGGGGCCGACGACCTGACCCGCCGACCCGGCGGCGGTGGCGATGCCCAAGGCAAGGCTGCGGTGTTCGGGCTTGGCGGCGCGGCCGACGATGGCGAGGATGACGCCAAAGCCGGTGCCTGCGATGCCAAAGCCGATCAGGATGTTGAGAAGCTGCATCTGGCCGGGGGTGATGGCGAAGGATGAGAGCAAGAGCCCGGCGGAGTACATCAGCGCGCCCACAATGATCGCCCGGCGGTCGCCAAATTTCTCGGCCATCGCGCCGAAGATCGGCTGGCCGATACCCCAGGCGAGGTTCTGGATGGCGATGGCCATTGAAAAGTCGGACCGCAGCCAGCCGAATTCGGTTGCAATCGGGATCTGGAACACGCCGAAACTGGCGCGCAGGGCAAAACCCAACAGCAGGATTGCGCAGCCCGCAATCAGGATGGGGGTGAAGATCGTGGATTTTGTCATGGCGCGCACCTGTTGAGGCCCCTGAACCTGAACCCGGCACAAGGCGGGGTCAAACGGAATATTGTGACGGTATCAATCGGCGGTCAGTCGGGCGGCAGTCAGTCGGGGCCGCCCAAGTGGCGCTGGCCACGGGCGGCGGCAAGGTCCATCTGGTGCTGGCGTTCGCGGAACCGGGCGCGGTCGGCTTCGGTGTATTCATCCGCGCAATGCGGGCAGCGGACGCCGTGTTCGTAACGGGGACTGGCGCGGTCAGTGTCGCTTAGGGGGCGGCGGCAGGCGCGGCAGGCGGTGAAATCGCCGGGGATGAGGCCGTGGCCGACGGATACCCGTTCGTCAAACACAAAGCATTCGCCCTGCCACAGGGATTGGTCTTGCGGGACCTCCTCCAGATATTTCAGGATGCCGCCTTGCAGGTGGAAGACGTCGGTAACCCCTTGGCCAAGCAGGTAATTCGTTGATTTTTCACAGCGGATGCCGCCGGTGCAGAACATGGCAATCCGTTTGTTGTGGAAGCGGTCCTTGTTGGCCTGCCACCAGGCGGGAAACTCGCGGAAGGAATGGGTTTGCGGGTCAACCGAACCGGCAAAGGTGCCGATCTGAACCTCGTAATCGTTCCTTGTGTCGATCACGGCGACGTCCGGCGCTGAAATCAGGGCGTTCCAGTCTTGCGGGGTCACGTAGTGGCCGACGGCGGCCAATGGGTCGACATCGGGTTGGCCCATCGTGACGATCTCACGCTTCAGGCGCACCTTCATCCGGCCAAAGGGCATGGTTTCGGCGGGGCTTTCCTTGTGCACCAGCCCTGCGCATCCGGGCAGGGTCCGCAGATGGGCGAGGACGGCATCAATGCCGGGGCGGGTGCCTGCGATGGTGCCATTCACCCCCTCGGGGGCCAGGAGGATCGAGCCTTTGACCCCTTGAGCGGCGCACAAGTCGAGCAGGCCCTGACGATAGGCGGCAGGGTCAGGGAGCTTGGTAAAGTGGTACAGGGCGGCGACGGTGATCATCGCCGCGTGGTAAAACCTTTGGCGCGGTCAGGCAAGGGCCGCATCGTCGGCCTTATAATCAAAGGGGTCTTGGCCATAGCGCTGGAACACCGGAAAGGCGGTTTGCCAATCGTTCGCGTTGCTGATCAGCCAGGCGATGTAGTCGGGCAGGCAGGCGGCATAGTCGGGGCCGCCATCCCAGCCGGTGGCCCGGGCCCGGGCGGTGGACAGGCGGACGGGATTTTCCACCGAAAAGGGGGTGTGGCCGACGTCATGGTCGATCAGGTCAAAGCGGTGACCCATCACGGTTCCGATGGCGGCGGCGATTTCGGCAACCGACAGGGCGACGGGATCGGCGGCGTTGAAGGTGCCGGTGATGCGGCGTTCGGCCAGATGGCGGGTCAGGCTGGCAATTCCGGTGGTCGAGGAGGTGTGAAACACCGACCGACCGCCAAAGGCCACGGGCACCCTGCGACGCCCGTCCAGAGCGCGTTTGACAAACCACCATTCGCGCGGGTGCCGGGCCCCGATGCCGTGGATGGCGCCGGGCCGCAGAATGGCGGCGCGACTGGCCAAGGCCGCCTCCATCGCCACCTTGCCGGCGGAATAGCCGGGGCCCGGCGGGACTAGTGCCTGAGTTTCAAGGATCGGGTCGGGATAGTGGGGGAAGCTATCGCCCTGTTCAAACCCCCTGCCCTGATCATCGGCATAAACTGAGGCGGTTGAGATCACCGTGACATGCCCCGCCGGTTCGGCCATCAGGTCGGCGGCATCGGCTGCGGTGAAGGCCAAAGTGTCAATCACGGCGTCATACCCGCGGGCCACGGTGGCGGCACGGGTGCTGGTAGGCGCCAAGGCCGTGACGCCCAACGCCAGCACCTCGGTCGGCAGGTTTGAGCGGGTCACAGCATCCACCTGCCAACCCGCCCGCGCCAAATCCATCGCCGCGGCCCGCCCGATCTGCCCGCCGCCACCCCAGATCAATGCCCGCATGATACCCTCGCTTGACCGCAACCGCCGCCATCCTTACCCATAAGGCAGCCCAGCGAAAGGACCTGCCATGCGCGCCCCGGATGAAGCCCTGATCGTGATCGACGTGCAGAACGACTTTTGCCCCGGCGGAGCCTTGGCTGTGGCCGGGGGGGACGAGATTGTGCCGCGGATCAATGCGCTAATGGAGGGGTTTTCCTGCGTGGTCCTGACGCAGGATTGGCACCCGGGGGACCATAGTTCCTTTGCCGAAACCCATCCCGGTGCGGCGGCGTTCAGCCAGGTCGACATGCCCTATGGCAAGCAAACCCTGTGGCCGCGCCACTGCGTGCAGGGGTCAACGGGGGCGGCGTTTCACCCGGACGTGCGGACGGACCCGGCGCACCTGATCATCCGCAAGGGGTTTCGCGCCGGGATCGACAGCTATTCAGCGCTGTTCGAAAATGACCGCGCCACCCCCACCGGGTTGGAAGGCTACCTTCGGTCGCGTGGCATCGGGCGGCTGGTGATGGTGGGTCTGGCGACCGATTATTGCGTGGCCTATTCGGCGCTGGACGCCGCCCGGTTGGGCTTTGCCGTGACCGTGCTGACCGAGGCCTGCCGTGCCATTGACCTGAACGGATCGCTGGCCAGCCAGCTTGGCGCGATGCGGGCTGCGGGCGTTCAGCTTTTGCCTTGAGGCAATTCAGACGGTGTTAACCTGACCGTTCTAAAGCTGTTCGCACGGGCAGCAATGGACGTTACATGGCCGGGACGACAGCAACTGCTTCGGATGCGCTGGTGGACCTGGCCCATTATGAGGCCAGGACAAGCCGCGACGGCAGGTTATTGCATTATGCCAAGGGGCGCGTCCGCGCCTTTTGGCTGCGGCAGACGCTGACCGTTATCGGGTCGATGACCGTCTTGATGTTGGAATCGGTGCCGTTTGGCCTGCTTCTGGCTGGGCTGGCGGTGGCGGGCGAACTGGTTGATATCCTTGCCCTGCGCTGGGTCATGCGCCGGTTGCTGGCGGGCCAGACCGGCTTTTGGACCAGGGCCGTTGCCGTGGCCAGCGGTGGGTTTCAGGGGCTGACCATTGCCGCATGCGTGGCCCTGTGCTGGCGATTTATCCCGTTGAACGAGGCGCGTTTTTTCGCCGCCGCCTTTCTGATCAGTGCGGCCATCAACGCAGGGCTAGCCCGGCCCTACTTCCGCCCGGCTGCCGATATCCGGCTTGCGATCTTTGTGGTCACCGCCTTTGTGATGATGGCACTGGACCTGAGGCAGAACCTTTTGGGCGCTGGGCACGGCTATGAATACTTTGCCGCCGCCTTTGCCATGCTGGTCTATATCTCTTTGCTGTTCATAAGGTTGCTAGAGCGCAACCACCTGCACCGGCAACGCCATGAAACGGCCCTGCTGCGACACCAACGCGCCCAGGAACTGGCCCAGATCGAACTGGCCGCCAGTGCGCGCAACAGCCAGCGACTGGCGCTGGTGGCGAAATATGCCAATGACGGCATCATCATCAGCGGTCCTGACGGGCGGATCGAATGGGTGAATGACGCGTTTTCGCGGATCATGGGATACGGCTTTGCTGAGGTGGTGGGCCGATTGCCCAGCGAGATTTTCAATGCCCCCGGCACCGATCCGGCGACACTGGCCAAGCTTGAACATGCCCGCGACAGCCAGACGGCGGTCCGGGCCGAAATTCTGAATCAGGACAAGTTTGGCCGGTTGTTATGGGTCGAAACCTCGATCCTGCCCATCTTTGATGAGGGGGGCAGTTTGCAGTTGTGGGTCGCGGTGGAACGCGAAATCACAGTGGCGAAGGAGCGTGAGGCTGAGCTAGCCCGTGCCCGCGCGGCGGCCGAGGCGGCAGGTCAGTCCAAATCGCAATTCCTGGCCAATATGAGCCATGAGATCCGGACGCCGATGAACGGTGTGATCGGCGTGGCGGAACTCTTGTCGGAAACCGCGCTGTCCAAGACGCAAGCGACCTATGTCGACACCATTTTGGAATCGGGCAAGGCGCTCTTGGGCATCATCAACGACATCCTGGATCTTGCCAAATTGCAATCGGGCAAGGCCACGCTGGAGGATCTTCCGTTTTCGCCTCGTCTGTGCATTGAAAGCGCTCTGCGCATTCTGGGCCCCGCTGCGGACAAAAAGGGGCTGGACCTGCGCATCGTGCACCCCGCGCCGGACGGCTTGGTCAGCGGGGATGAGGGCAAGCTGCGGCAGATTTTGCTTAATCTGATCGGCAATGCGATCAAGTTCACCCAAAAGGGCGCGGTGATGATCACGCTGCGCGTGCCCTCAGCGCATTCAGAGTTTCTGGAGGTTGAGGTGGCCGACAGCGGGATGGGGATTGCACCTGACCGGATCGACGCGATCTTTGACAGCTTCAGCCAGGCCGACAACGGCATCAGCCGGCAGTTTGGCGGCACGGGTCTGGGCCTGACCATCTGTTCGATGCTGGCCCGGCAAATGGGGGGCGACATCACCGTGCGGTCCCAGATGGGCAAGGGATCGGTCTTTACCCTGCGCGCAAGGTTGCCGGTTGCCCTGACCGCTGTCCCGCCGCCTCCACCGCTGGAACGCCGCACCGTCGCGCGGCTTCGCCCCGGCCTGCGCGTGATGGTGGCCGAGGATAACCGCACCAACCTGATGATCGTGCGCAAGATGCTGCAAGACGCCGTCCTGTCCCTGGCCGAGGCCCGGGACGGGCAAGAGGCGGTGACGCTGTATCTGGCCGCCCCGCCCGATCTGGTGCTGATGGATGTCTCGATGCCCATCAAGGACGGGTTGCAGGCCACCCGCGACATCCGCGCGTACGAGGTGGCACACGGCCTGCCACGCTGCCCCATCGTCGCCCTGACCGCCAACGCCTTTGATGAGGACCGCGAAGCCTGCAAAGAGGCGGGTCTTGACGGTTTCCTGGTCAAACCCCTGTCACGCGCCGACCTGATTGCCGCCATCAGCAGCTTTTGCCCGGAACGGCAGCACCATCCGCGCGTGATCGGGCTTTGACCTTGCCGCCAAACCTGCGCTAGTCAGGGACAAAGGGAGTGGGCTGATGGTTGATATCGCGACACGGGTCTGGAACCACAAATGGAAGATCGACCCGATCGTGCGGTCGCTGATCGACACCGATTTCTATAAGCTTCTGATGTGCCAGTCGATTTTCCGCAACAAGCCCGACACCGTGGTGCAGTTCAGCCTGATCAACCGCAGCCACAGCATCCGCCTGGCCGACCTGATCGACGAGGGCGAATTGCGCGAACAGTTGGACCATGTCCGCAGCCTGTCTTTGACGCGGGGCGAAAGCACCTGGCTGCGCGGCAACACATTCTATGGCAAACGCCAGATGTTCCGCCCCGATTTCATGGAGTGGTTTGAGGGCCTGCGCCTGCCGCCCTACACCCTCGAAAAGCACGAAGGCCAGTATGAACTGACCTTCGAGGGCAAATGGCCCGAGGTGATGCTGTGGGAAATTCCCGCCCTGTCGGTGCTGATGGAGTTGCGCAGCCGCAAGGTGCTGGAACAATTGGGCCGGTTCGAGATTGAGGTGCTGTACGCCCGCGCCATGACCAAGCTGTGGGAAAAGGTCACCCGCCTGCGCGACATTGACGGATTGCGCATCGCCGATTTCGGCACGCGGCGGCGGCATTCGTTCCTGTGGCAGGACTGGTCGGTTCAGGCCTTGAATGAGGGCTTGGGGGCCAAGTTCACCGGCACATCCAACTGCCTGATCGCCATGCGGCGTGAGGTTGAGGCGATTGGCACGAACGCCCACGAACTGCCGATGGTCTATGCCGCCCTAGCCAAAACCGACGCCGAACTGGCCCGCACGCCTTATCAGGTGCTGGCCGACTGGCAGGAAGAACATGAAGGCAATCTGCGGATCATCCTGCCCGACACCTATGGCACGGAAGGGTTCTTGCGGAATGCGCCCGACTGGCTGGCGTCCTGGACGGGCATGCGCATCGACAGCGGCGATCCGGCGGTGGGGGCCGAAACCGCGATCCGCTGGTGGCAGGACCGGGGCGAGGACCCAAGGCAAAAGCTGGTCATCTTCTCGGACGGGTTGGACGTGGACCAGATCGAGGCGCTGCACCGGCAATTTCTGGGCCGGGTCAAGGTCAGCTTTGGCTGGGGCACGATGCTGACCAATGATTTCCGCGGTTTGGCCGCCGCAGATGCGCTGGCGCCGTTTTCTCTCGTGTGCAAGGCGGTGTCAGCGGATGGGTTCCCGACGGTCAAATTGTCGGACAACCCCAACAAGGCGCTGGGACCCAAGGACGAGATTGAACGCTACAAACGGGTCTTCGGCGTGGGGGCGCAAAAGGCGCAGGCGGTGGTGGTTTAGGTCGTGTCTGCCGCCTAATCCTCATCCTCGGGGCGGCCACGAAGGGCCTTGACCTCGCCTCGCTGAACCTTGGCGGTAACGCGGCGCTGTACCGATCCGTAAGTCGGCTTGGTCGCAATCCGCCGTTTGGGCACCACCAGCGCTGCTGCAATCATCTCGACCAGACGCTCTCGGGCCAGTTCGCGGTTGCGGGCCTGGCTGCGGGTTTCATCCGCCTGGATCACAATCGCGCCCTCATTCGTCCAGCGCCGCCCGGCCAGCTTTTTCAGCCGCACCTTGACCTGCGGGGACAAGTGGGGTGAACGTTCCGCCTCAAACCGCAGTTCGACGGCGGTGGATACCTTGTTCACATTCTGCCCACCGGGCCC
>CAMDHB010000071.1 GCA_945897655.1 Pseudorhodobacter antarcticus | reverse complement strand
CGACCCGCGCCTCATTTTCAACCGGCAAAAGGGAACAGGTGGCATAGACCAGCCTGCCCCCCGGCCTGACCAGCCTTGCGGCGCTTGTCATGATCCGGGTTTGCAGGGCCACCAGATTGTCCAGCCCCAGATCCGGCGCACGCCAGCGGGCATCGGGATTGCGTCGCCAGGTGCCGGTGCCACTGCAGGGCGCATCAATCAGCACGCGGTCAAAATTGCCCTTGTGGCGTTTGACCCATTGATCCGTCTCGCTGCTCAGCAGCCGGGTTTCCACATTGTGCAGCCCCGCCTGGCGCAGGCGCTCGGCACAGCGTTTCAGCCGGGCTCCGTTCACATCGCAGGCAATGATATGGCCCTTGTTGGCCATCTGTGCCGCGATGGACAAGGTCTTGCCCCCGGCCCCGGCGCAGAAGTCGACCACACGCTCCCCGGGTTTTGCCCCCAGCAGCAGGGCCACAAGTTGCGACCCTTCATCCTGGATCTCGATCTCGCCGGTTTTCAGGCCTTTCAGCCGCGCCAGGGACAAACGTTCCTTCAGGCGGATGCCCTGCGGCGCAAATCGCATCGGCTGCGGTGCAAGGCCAAGGCTCCTCAGGTCGCGCATCACGGCATCGCGGGTTGATTTCACCGGATTGACCCGCAGGTCCAGCGGGGGTGGCACGAGCGTGGCCGCCATTTCGGCCGCAAAAGCATCACCAAAGCGGTCCTGCAAGGGGGCAAGGGCCCAAGTTGGGCATTCCAGCCGCACCTCTTGGGGCATGTCGGGATGATGGAGGGTGCAGCCCTTCAGCCCCACCAATGCCGCCTGTTCCGCCGGGGTCAGGGACAGAGCACCGTCCAACAGTCGGCTGATCTGGTCTGCCGATTTGCCTTCGCCCAGCGTCAGCCATGCCAGCAGGCGGTTGCGGGGGGTGTCACCCTGTCCCTGCAGCGCGAGCCACCAGCCAAGGCGCGCCCGGTGCCGCAACAGCGCATAGAACTGCTCCAGCACCGCGCCGCGGTCTTGATCGTCGATCTGACGCCGCGCGCGAAAATAGGCAGAGGTCACCGCATCCGCCGGACGCGGGGTGCTTTCGACATCATGGAGCAGATCAAACGTTGCTTGCAGGCGGGCGGTTGGGGTCACGGGCGGCTTGTCTTGTTGGTGGGTTACGGGGCAAGGGCGATAGGGGCTTGGACACTTTTGGCGCCTTCGGGCCGTTTACCGGGAAGTTCGGCCTTTGCAAACCGCCATTCCCGGGCTGCGGCATGCCTTTTGCCTTTGGAACATTTCGGAACGAATTTCGGAAGGGTTTGGACCGATTCAGGACGGGGGGCGCCCCTGTCTGGCAGCTTTGTCTGGTCAACCCGCACCAAAGGAACAGACCATGACAGACCTTCCCATCAGCCAGTCAGCCGCAACCAGCAACGCTGGAAAAATTGCCCCGGCGTTTGCCAGCCTGACCGCCCTGTTTCGGACCGCTATCGTCGCAGTGGCTCAAGCCGCCGCGCGGAACGCCCAGCGCCGGGCCCAGCGCCGCATGCCCGATGAAATTCTGGCCGCACATGCCCGCCGGGAAGAGGCGCGCCGGGCTGTGGACAAGCTTTTGCGGATGCGCTGATCACTCGGGTATGCCGATGCCGCGCAGATAAGCCCTGTGCCTGAGCTGCTTATCGGGCATCTTGTAGGGCGAGTCACGGAGTGTTGCCGTGATCGTCATGCCCGGCTCTCGCGCCTTGAGCAACTGCCCCACGCGCTGCGCATCCTCTATCCGCCCCAGTTCCCAGTAACCCCAGGCAAGACCCACAATGCTTGCGGTGTAGTTGGGGGCTTCGGCAAAAGCCTGCTCCAACGCGGCCACCCCGTCTTCAAGCCGCCCCGCCAGCAACAGGGTCGCCCCCAGCCCACAACGCACCTGCCCGATCATCGGGTCCAGCGGATTGATCCGGATCGCACGGGTGAAATGGTCGATGGCCTGGTCGGTGTCGCCCAGATAGCTGTGCACCCAGCCCAATTCGTTCAGCACATGGCTGGAATTCGGGTTCAACGCATAGGCCTGCTGGATGACAAGCAGACCGCGGCGCTGTTGCTGCCCAAGAAAGGCGATGGCTATGCCGGCGAAGGCAAGGGCCATCGCGTCGCTTCGGTGGTCGGCCACCACCTCTTCGGCCAAGGGCAGGCAGCGCGCAGCCTCTGCAAGGCTCAGCCAGCGTTCCGAGCGCGCCGTGATCGTCAGCCGACAGATCAGCGCCTTGGCTTGGGCATAGTCCGGGTCGAGCGCAAGCGCGCGCTGCAGCAGCGTCTGCGCTGCGACGAAGCTCGCGAAATCCGGCAAGCGATGGGTCAACGGCAGCGCCTGCAGGCACAGATCGTAGGCGCTGAGGACGGTTGTTGGTTTGGTGCTGGCACGACGCGACTCGGCCAGGATCACATTCGGTTCGATGGCGGCGGCGACCTGTTCGGTGACGACGTCTTGCAGTTCGAAAATCTCGGCAAGTGTCCCAGCAAAGCGATTCGACCAGATCATCCGGCCGGTTTCTGCCTCGACCAGCTGTGTATTGACGCGCAGCCGGTCGCCTGCCTGCTGGATGCTGCCTTCAAGGATATAACGCACACCGAGTTGCCGCCCGACCTCGGCCAGATCGACGGAGCGGCCCTTCAAGGTAAAGGTCGAGGAGGCGGCAATCACGAAAAAGACCGGGATGCGCGACAGGGCCGCGATCAGATCGACCACGATCCCGTCCACCAGATAGTCCTTGGCCACGTCGCCCGTGAGGTTGGCGAAGGGCAAGACGGCCAGCGATGGCTTGTCCGGGAGTGGCAGCGCCTTGGGCGGATCGGACGGGGCTTTGGCGGAGAGGGTCAACTGATACCCAACCCCCGGCACGGTCGCGATGGCCCGCGCCCCGATCAGCTTGCGCAGGGCGGCGATCTGGACGGTCAGGTTGCTTTCCTCGACATTCAGATCAGCCCAGACGTGTTCCAGCAGTTCCGCCTTGGTCACCACCCGGCCGGAATGCGCATCCAGATAGGCCAGCACGTCGAAGGCCCGCGCGCCGATCTGCCGATCTGACCCGTCAATCCTGAGCCTGCGCTCATCACGCAAAAGCTGGATCTTGGGTTGAACCGGCTCGGTCATCGAAAATCCCGGGAAATGAATATCCAAGGGACGATAGAGACTGATGCGCCGGATGCCAAATCCTATTCGGCCACGAGGCTTCAAGGCCCAAGACCGGCGAACGGAAACACCCAGCGCGGGAGGGGAACGACGCGCCGCATGGTTTGAACGCTATGGCTGGCTGGTGCCCGACGCGATGGGCAACCTGTCCCCGGTGTGGGACGGATTGACCGACGAACAGGTGCCGATGTGCCCCGAAATCATGTCGAGCGGTTTTTGTGGCGTGGAACAGGGGGCGATCGCGGCGTGAGTGAGGACGAGGCGGCTGGTACACTATGGGCTGGCAAAAATCCCGTTCGGCGCAACCGGGAATTCGCAGCCTCCATCACCGCTCACATCACCAATCGCTTTGATCAATGGTCCGTCCTGGGGCATCAGTCATCATCGTCCTCGCCACCCTCGTCACCCCTCGCATGAGCATCTCGGTGGCAGGCCACGCAGTTGTCGATGTTGCGGATGCCTTCCGCCAGATGTTTGCGGATAAGGTCGGCTTCCTTATGCTCGTGGCAGTTGAAGCAGGTGAACTTGCTGAAATCGTTCGCCGTCGTGTGGCAACTGGTGCAGGCAACGTCATGCGGGCCGGTCAGTGCAAAGAACCGCGTGTGGTCGATGTTTGCAGCCGTCCAATTGGTCTGCGTGTGGCAGGTGCTGCACTGCGCCGTCTGCCCAGCGTGGACAATGGTCTGGGGTGCCGTGTGGCAGTTGGAACACGCCGCCCCTGCTGCCGGGATCAGCATCGCAGGGGCAAAGGTGTGGCTATGTGGGGGCGTCAGGCTGGCCAGCGGGTGATCGGTGTGGCAACCCATGCAGTCGGTATCCGCCAGTTCCTGATGAAACGGCGGCATTGGCCTGCTTTGCGCAACAGGCGCACCTGCGACGCTGCTCAGGCCGATGTCGGCCACGGCATGACAGGTCGTGCAGCGTGCGGAGGCGGCGCCCTGCATGGGGGCGTGGCAGGCAAAGCAATCGGTGGCAAGGGTCGCATGGGCCGGGATCAGCGCGCCCGGGGCCAGCATCGGGTCGGGGTAGACAAAGGCCAAGGCGACGATGGCGACCAGATTGGCCGCGATGATCGGAAGGATCCACCGTTTCATGACCACCCCCAGAAGATGAGGGAGCTTACGATATGCGCGGTTCCCAGAACGGCGAAGGCGAGGGTGATCGGGTAGTGCAGAACGCGCCACTGCTTGACCGTGTCATAGGTCAGACTGTCCCAATACAGCCGGTCTTCCAGCGCCTCGGCCGTCAAGCCTTCGCTGCGCAGTTGTTGCGTTGTGGCGGCCAGCCGTGCCCCGGCCCGGCGGAGCAGGAATTTGCCTGTCAGCCCGCTGGCCACGTTCAGCAGCATGGCCAGAATGGCCAGCCAGGCCAGCACCGCGTTGAAATGGATGCCCGCGTGGACGAGGATCATGAGCGACCCGGCCCAAGCCATGCGTTCGTGCAGATGCATCAGTGTGGCGGGTTGGCCAAGGCTGATCAGCTTTCGCTTGCGCAGCGAATAGCCGAAGGATGTGCAGATCAGCAGGACACCGGGGATGCCCAGCCATTTGCCGACCCAGACAAGGTCCATCAGATGCAGCGCCGCATCCACCGCCAGGGCGGCGGCCAGAAGCGCAAGCAAAGACAGATAGAACGGCACAACCTCGCGGGTGAACAGGCTTCCGCGCAGCGTCATGCGTCCAACTCCAGGGCTGTGGTGGGGGTTGCCACGCACAGCAGGCAATGGCCGGGCGAGATGTCGAACTCTGGCTTGGCGGCATACTGAACGCGGCCCGAGATCAGCCGCGTCTCGCAGGTGCCGCAACTGCCGCCGCGACAGCCAGCATCGACCGCAATGGAATTGTGCTCCGCGAAATCGAGCAGGTTCGCGTCCCGCCCGGCCCAATCCAAGGTCCGGCCAGAGCGGCGAAACCTGATGGCCAAGGTGGGACCGGCGACAGGAGAGGCTACCGGTCTGGGCGCAGCCGTCTGCGGCCCAAAGGATTCGCGGTGAATGTCGGCATCGGCAACGCCCCAGCCCAGCAAAGCGGGGATCAGGGCTTTCATCATCGGGTCGGGACCGCAGATGTAGAAGGCGTGACGGCCATAGGGCAGCGTCTGTTTCAACAGATCAAGGCTGATGAACCCCGGCAGATCATGGTCTTGCCCTTGCACGTCTTGCGCAGTCGGGTCGGCGTACAGGATGTGCAGCGCCAGACCGGGATGCACGTCGGCAAGCTGGCGGAGGTCCGTCTTGAAGGCATGATCCTGACTGTTGCGCACGCCATAAAACAGATGCGCCGCGCGTTCCGGCTGGTCGGCAAGGGCGGCCTTCAGCATCGACAGGATCGGCGTGATGCCAATGCCACCTGCGATGAACACCGGGGGGGACTTGGGATCATCCACGAAAATGAACTGTCCCGAAGGCGCCCGCACGTCCAAGAGCGTTCCAATGCGCACCTGATCGTGCAACCAGCCTGACGCAATTCCCGCCGGCGCATCCGGTTTGTCGGGCGGCGCAAGGGCCCGTTTCACGGTGATGCGGTACTGGTCGGGATCGGGGGTGTCAGACAACGAATAGCACCGGGTGACCCGTGTGGGCATCTGCGGCCCATCGACCGCCAGCGAGAAGGTCAGAAACTGCCCGGGCTTGAAGGGCGGCAGCGGCGCGTTGTCCACGGGTGCCAGGGCCAAGGTGCACTGTGTATGCGCAAGATCCTCATAGGTGCGGGCAGTTACCTGAAATGCGCGCAATCCGTCCCAGGCGGCCTCAGACGTCCTCGCGCTGACCACGGGGACCGCATGCTCAGCTACTGTCGTCCTTTTGCGCCAGATCAGGATCGCAATGGCCAAAAGGCATTGCAGCCCGATGGCCGTGGCGATGTAGGCAAGAAGCTGAAGAGCGGTCACTTCAGGCAATCACCGCGTGAGCGGGGCCGACCCTATCCGGTAACCTTGCCATCGAAATGCTCCGACGATGCCAGCGCGTCGGATTTCGTTTCCTGTTCCAACTGGTCAACATGGTTGGGCGGGCCGTAGATCGTGTAGACCTTCATCGCCTTGTCCCCGGTGTTGACCAGATTGTGCAGTGCCCCCGCTGGCACAACGATGCCCGTGCCGGATTTGATCTTGTGGGTGACCCCGTCGATCACCACCTCGCCTTTACCCTGTTCGACCCGAAAAAACTGGTCATGCGTGGCATGGGTTTCGGCACCGATGTCCTGGCCGGGCTTTAACGACATCACGACAAGCTGCAGGTTCTGGCCTGTGTAAAGGACATGACGAAAGTCCTTGTTCGCCTCGGTCTTGTCCTCGATATCGGCGACGTAGCCTTTCATGATTGTGCTCCTTCCAGGGCATCGGCCAGGTCAATTCGGGTTTCAGACCCCACAAGGCCGCAATCGGTGAACACTGCGCCAGAAGGGCAGCGGACGTATTGATCTGGATCAGGGGGTTCTGACGGGGCGCACGCGCACCTGCCTTCGCCCGGGTCTGTGGGCGAAGGCAACCTTTCCGACAAGGATGCCGTCAGAAGCCTGTCTCCGCCCAGACCCTTGCCGCCAAAGCGCCATAGCAGCAGAAATCGGCCACTTGGCGACCGATGGAGGCCGCAGGCGCTGTACCTTGAAGGGTACCATCAGCGACGCCCGCTTCGCAGCGCTCTGTGCCTGTGGACACGGCATCTGCAAGATCCGGGCCAAGGTCGTGGCCTGTCTGCACAGTCGGTGCGATATTGGCTGCCAACAGCGCGCCCGAATGTCGCATCAGATCATTATTGCGGCGTGAATGCCTTGTTCATGCCGAACTGCGTGATCATATGACAGGAAACAGCAACGGCTAAAGTTGGCCTATTGTCTCGTAAGAGCAATGCATCAACCTTTCCTCTTGATGTTGTGGGTGTTAAGAGAGACTCTCAAAAGAGGTTGAAGAACTAAAATGACGACCATGACGACCATGACGACCTCGCCTGTCAACACCACTTCGGTTAGCGTGTTGATTGTGGACGATCATGTTCTGCTCTCCCAAACTATTTCGTCCATTCTTGAAAAGGATGGGGACTGTTCGGTTGACGTTGCCTTGAATCTTGACGAGGCGCTCAAGAAAATAACCGATCGGGGACGGTATGACGTCGTCTTGTTTGATTATCAACTGCCGGGCGCGATCGGGCTTCAGGGTCTGCGTCAGGTCATCGAGTTGAACCAAGGCGGCACAGCCCTGTTTTCCGGGGTTGCAGGGCTGTCTATTGCCCAAGCTGCAATGGAGCAGGGTGCGAGCGGATTTATCCCTAAATCGATCCAGATCAAGACGCTTCTGCATGCCATCAATTCGATTGCCAGCGGAGAACTGTATTTTCCCACTGAATACTTGTTGCGGCTGTCGAACGGCGACAGCCCCTCGTTTGGCCTAAAGCCGCGCGAGTTGCGTGTTCTGGCCTATTTGAGCGAGGGATTGCAGAACAAGGAGATCGGCCGCGAGGTTGGGATAGAAGAGGTGATCGTCAAGATGGACGTGAAGTCTATCTGCCGAAAGCTTGGGGTTCGGAACCGGACGGAAGCCGCCCTTGCAGCACGCAAATTAGGGCTTGTTTGACACCACGCCGGGCGCGGAACAACGAAAACATCCAAGGTAATCCGTGCCTTTCCAACGGGGTGCAGCCGTGGGATTGGCCAGTCAGTTGGTTTACATTCAGAACTGAGCCGTTTGAGCGCAAGGCCGGCCCGGCGGATGACCACATCGTCGACGATCTCATTACTGCCTCATTACTGCGCGCTGCGCTTGCGGGGACAACATTCTCGCTCAAATCAGCTCATGGCTTGTCTCGATGATCGCCGCGTTGTTGTCTGCGAACCCCAACGAACCCAATCAGATTGTCATCCCTGCTTGCATGCTGTGTTCAGGCGAAACCTTTTAACGCGGTGGTCCGCCAAAGGGACGCCGGTTCGGCTGGTTTGAGAATCGAGGGCATCAACACCCTTGCGTACCAGGTAAGGCTCTCATTTCCTTGGGGGATGTCAGCCGGGTCTAACCGGTCTGCAATATATCAGCCCCCAAGGATTGTATTGTCTACTTAGCAAATCCCATGCTTCCAAAAGAATTAATCTGCACTTTAGAACGTATGCAGTATCTTTTGCGCACGCGACGCGCAAGCCGCAAGCCGTTAAGACTCGTGGACACGTGAGGTGTGTCTAGGGGAAGTCGCGACAATGTGCGGGTGTGAGGGCGATTGAGAACCGGCTAAAAAGTTATAAATCGGACGTGTCGAAAGAGATGCGCTGGCGTGGGCAGGCTAATGTCTGTCGCAATGCTTCATAAATCTTCGATCACCCGAACACCGTGGAAAATCAATAAATCAACGAGTCAGTAATTTATTCGCGACCAGCGAAAGAAAACTGACGGATGAGGTCGCTGAATGAAAAGAACGTGCTTGCAATTGACTGCCCGCAGCAAAACAGGCTTTGGAGCCGTGTTGGGCGAAGCTGCACGATATGCTTGCGGGCCGCTGCTCCGGAACGGGGTGATGAAATATGCGCTCGTGACGACGGCAGTGGTCATGCTGGCCGGTTGCACGGTGCCTGTCATCGAGCCAGAGTGCTATGTTTTGCCCGACCAGAAGCAGGCGGTGGACTCAGGCAAGATGAAGCAGTCCCCGGACACGGGTAAGATGAAGCCCGCTGCAGACACAGGCAAACTCGCTCCGCCGGTAAGCGCGGAAAAAGTCGTGATGTGTCTCAAGCCGGTTCCGGGACCAGTCGTAATAAAGCGAGTGTACCCTGACGGGGGTCCAGAAGAAGAAGTTGCGGCGGCACCGAATGAGGGAAGTGTTGCCGGCGGCGGTGTTGCGATAGCCGTAGATCCCGACAAACACGAAAGTTCGATAGCTGGCGGGGGTAGCGCAGGTGCGTTGGACGCGCGCTCACCAACTGTAATTGTAAGCGCCATTGAGATTTTGAGAGCTAGGACACGGTGATGGTGCGGTGGGTGGCAGCCTTGTGCGTTGGAATTGCTCTGTTATTCGGCATTGGGGCAACCAGCGCCGACGCGCAGAGCATTGGCAGCCCCGGGTCTTCCTGGTCTGGAAACTGGAGTTTTGCGTCGCCGACTGACCGCAGTATTGCACTGCAAAAGGCGCAGATGATCCGCAACGCGGAATTCGGTGTCGAACCCAGCACGGTTTACAACACCTACAACGATAACCGAAACAACTACGTTGAAACGAACAACAAGAACGGGACCGTCTCGACCGATCTGCACAACGGCGACTACACGGGCCAGAACACCTATGCGGTGGGCTCATTGAACACTGGAAGCACGACGATATCAGTTGCGGGCGACGGTAATACGGTCGACGCCAATAACTCAGCTGAAACAACGGGTTGTGTTGATGCTTCTATAGCGGCGGCTATCCCGACAGACTACAACTACATTCCACTTTTGGCATGTCAGTAGTCGAGGAGAGTATGTGTCGCGGATTTTCAAAATGGCTATGATGGCGGTGATGGCTCTGCCGGCCTGCACATCGGGGGTACCCGGCGCGATGACGCCGACCTCTGAGGATGCACGGCTGGTGGAAGGCCCCCCCATCGAGATCATTGTAACATCGCTCGACGCGGCGTTGCGCTGCATGAAGGGTAAGATCGGCAAGGATCTGGCTTTCTCGGTTGGCACCATTGCCGACAATACCGGCAAGGAAGCCTATGCTGATAACGGCAGCGGCAAGTTCATCACCCAGGGTGCCGGTGACATCGTGCAGTCAGCGCTGTTCATGGCTGGGGTTACGGTCGTAAACCGGCGCGACCCCAATATCGCACTTGCCGAAAGCAATTGGGGCATTCGCCTGCTGGACCAACAAACGGCATCCGATTTCTACATCACCGGCAGTATCAACAGCCTGGATTTCATTCCGGGTGGCGGTGGCCGCGTGGAGGTGGCAGGCGTTGGGCCGCGGTACCGCCAGTCGCGCATCCTGATTGGCTTGGATCTGGCGCTGACCACGGCATATAATGGCGAAATCGTTGGCAACAGTTCGGTGCAAAAGCAGATTTACGTCAAGGAATTGGGCTTTGGCGTTGACCGCTTTGAAGAGAATACGCTTCTGGGCATAGAAGCGGGCGGGATGGAGCGTGAGGCAATGCATTTTGCATTGCGTCAGATCCTGAATTACACGACCTTTGATCTGCTGGCGCAGGTCGCGTCCAAAGACATCGTGACCAAATGCGCGGCATTGATCGAGGGGGGCGGGCCCATTGTGCCCGTCAATGATTTTGCCGAGCGGGCCGGGGATGGATCGGCATTTGCAAGCGCCCGTCAGGCGGCGGCTGCACCGGCCCCTGCCGAACAGGCGGCGCCGGCGCAGCAAGGTCAGGGTGCACCGCAAGGTCAGGCTGCACCCCAAGGTCAGGCGGCACCGCAGGGCAACGCAGCCCCGGTTCAGGTTTCCCCCGAGGCGCAGGCCCTTGGCAACGCGGCCACCTCTTACGCAGCCAAGGCGATTGCGGCGGCTGATTCGGTCCTGACGGCTAGAACGGCTGCCGAGGCGAATGTCGTGGCGACTGAGGCGCTGCGGTTCATGACGCTGGCCATTCAGGCGCTGCGCGATGCGGCCGCCAAGGGGCTGTCTGGACCAGAGGGCGACGCCGTGGCCACGCTGGTTGAAAAGGCCATCACATCGGCCCAGGGCGCGCAAAAATTCGCCGCCGACATGGCCGCCAAAGAGGGTGCCGCCGCCCCGGCAGCAGCAACCCCGGCCCCGGCAACGCCGGCGCCACCGATTTCGTCCGACGACAAACGACTGGGGGGTGCGAACAACTGATGCCCGCGCCCCATGACACCACCGTTTGCCGGACCCAACCATCCGAAATACGCCATGATGGCGGATTGCGGTTCAAAACGGCCTCATCATCCGTGCCGTCAAATCGTTCTGACAGAGGTGAGCTGTCAGTCCTCCCAAAAAAGGCTTAATCATGAAGAAACTTCTCGCATCTACCGCGTTGCTGATGGCATTCGCTGGCGCCGCTTCGGCCCAGCAATCCGTGCTGGAGCGTGTTCTGGCTCAAGTCGACAACTCGACCAACCTCGCATCGGTCAACGGCACCTTCGCGAACATCGCTGAAAACATCGGCGGCACCTCGACCGTGTACTACAACAGCACCTCCAACGTGACTTTGACCGAAGCAGAGCTGGATGCAATCAAAGCACAGGATGTCAAGTCGAACTACACTGCGATCGCTGCAACCGACTATGTCTCCACCGATGGAAGCGAAACAATCTCGCTTGCGGCATACGGCTTGCTGAGCGCCGCTGACAAGGCAGGGTATGTAGCTGCAGGCGCAACCGCATACTACGTAAACGGAGCTGGTGAAGTAATCCCCGCCGCCGCTTACACTGTGCTGGCTGCGGACGCTACTGCTGTTGCCGCTATTGTTGCCACTTATGAAGCCGTCACTCTCGGCGGCATCGAAGGCATCAACGGCTCGATCAACAACGTGATCAACGGCCTTGACACCGCAACGATGGTGGCCGCTGTCGG
>CAMDHB010000070.1 GCA_945897655.1 Pseudorhodobacter antarcticus | reverse complement strand
GATGCTGGCCACCGGCAATTCCTCGGCGGCCGCCGTGACGCTGTGGAAACAAGCGGGCGCCCGCAACATCCGCTTTTTGTGCCTGCTTGCCGCACCCGAAGGCATCAAGCACATGAACGAGGTTCACCCGGATGTCAAAATCGTCACGGCATCGGTCGATAGCCACCTGAATGACCACGGATACATCGTCCCGGGTCTAGGGGATGCGGGCGATCGCATGTTTGGCACCAAATAAGGGCATTGGGCCTTTACTCACAAACAATCCTCAGACATGATTCGCCCCAACTACTGGGGGGTAGTCATTTTGTCCAAGGTTCTTTCATCGGCCATTTTGGCCCTGATTCTGTCGGCTTCGGGCCCGCATGCCCAGACACTTGCCAGCATTGGTGGACCTGAAAATCTGCCGCCATCCGGGTTTTCGGGGCAACAGTTCATCGACAATCGCGGCTGCCTGTTCCTGCGGGCGGGCTTTGGCGATGTGGTGAATTGGGTGCCCCGGGTGGACGCCACACGCAAACCGGTTTGTGGGCTGATACCCTCCTTCGCCACCGAGGTGGCCGAGGTCGAAGTGCCGCCTTCCGAGCCCGTCCTTGCAACCGAACCACCCGCCCCGGTGGCAAGGGCTGCCGCCCCGCCAAAGCCATCCGTCGCAGCACTGGCCGTCTCAGCGCCCGCCATTCCGAAACCCCCGGCAGGCTATGAACTTGCCTGGACAGATGACCGCCTGAACCCCCTCCGCGGCGTGGGCACGGCGGAGGGTCAGTCCCAGCAGGACAGGCTTTGGACCCGTGACATTCCAGCGCGGCTGGTTGCCGGTCAACCCAAGGCGCGGCTTGCCCAGCAGGTGACCGTGTCCACCATGTCGGCCCCCGATGTCGCACCCGTTGCAGCCTATGTTCAGGTCGGAACCTTTGGCAAACCCGCCAATGCCGACGGGGTTCGGGCCCGGCTGTCCGCGCTTGGGCTGCCAGTATCCACCGCAACCATCACCCGCAGTGGCAAGATGCTGCAAGTTGTCTATGCCGGACCCTTCGGGTCGGCCAGCGCAGCACATAGCGCCCTGACCACTGCCCGCAACGCCGGATTTGGCGATGCCGTCTTAAGATAATCGAACTCAGGCGAGGACCCCTTCAAGGGCAACCGAACGTCGGGCAAGATCGAGCAGAGCACGACCCTACCCCCTCTGGTTCCGGCCAGAGGGGTTTCTTTTGCCATCAATTGGCGCAGATGCCTTGCAGGCTGACCCAGTCATTGTCCGCCAACAACGTGGCGGGGGATTGTCCCTTGAACGGATCCGCCTCGATCAGCGCGGCCGCATCTTCGGGGGCGATAGTGCGGGCATAGGCAAGGGGCGACAGGTTGACCCTACGGAACCGGTCGATCAGACGGTCAGCCTCCAGCGGCGCGGGCGGGGTTTTCAACAGGCTTTCGGCCAAGAGTTCGACCGCACCCGCCGACAATTCGCCCGTCGTCAGCAACCCGAATGTCGCCATCAGCCCGGCATGGCCCAGAATGGGGATCATCGGGTCGGCCACCTCGGCCCGCAGGGTTTCGGCCACAATATAACCTGCCAGAACCTCGGGATCCTCGGTCCCCTCGACCAGCTTGCGGCTGACCACGATCAGACCTCCCGGCAGGGCAAGCGCGGTGTCAACGCCGTCGCGGACCACCACGATTTCAACCACCCCCAGGCTGGACAGACCCAGCGCCAACGCTGCACTGGCCCGCCGACCCAGCGCCGTGCCACAGGGCGAGCCTGCCACGCGCGCCATGTCCTGCATCGCCATCTTGCCGATCAGAACCCGCGTCGCGGGGGGCAGAACCGAGGCCGTGTGCCGGATCATGGCACCCGGCAACCACAGCACGCTGAAACACAAGATCGCCGTCAGAACCGCCGCTACCACGACCCCGCGAAGCCGCCCAGGGCGCGGGCGCCGACGCACCAGCGTGACACGCACCATGTCCAGCGCGGCAATCATGTCAGGATCGGTCACTTCCAGCGTTTCGGCCGGATCGCCGTCTTCCAGCCGTCCGGCGGTGAACAGGGCAGGCATCACGCCGGGGTTGATCCGCTCGACCGCAGGCAGCGACCAATGGGTCAGCGCCATGCCGCTGCGCGGATCAGCCAGCAACAACGTGGCATCGCGCAGGCCCACAACCACCTCACGCAGTTGGGCCGTTGCGTCCGAACGCCAAAGGCCGTCGCATTCCAGCCGCTGGTATTTGTCAACTGCGGTCATGTGCCGGAAGGCCTGCCCTTTGGTCCCTGTGGAATGGTTACCCAACCTTGGGCCCCGGGACAATCGGCCCGTGCCGCATATTCACCCGAGCGTGCACGATTGGGCGGTGCAGGTGTCGCTTTTCAGCGCGCAACGGCGCCCCGGACAGGATTGGGTGGCCGGGTTCAAGGAGATGCGCCATGCCCATCGGCGGTGAAAGAACCCTTCAGGCGGCCTTCATGATCGTGGTCTATGCCGCGATCATCGGCTTTACCGATAATTTCGTCCGTGTCATCGCGGCCGAGGCGGGCCTGTGGCAGTTCCACGCCATCCGCACCGCCATGGCGCTGACCTTGCTGGCCGTGGTTGCCGTGCCCTTGGGGTTGCGACTGCGGCCCGTCAACCTGGGGGCCGTTGCGGCCCGTTCGGCCATTCACGGACTGGCGATGGTGATCTATTTCGGGGCATTGGCCTTTCTGCCTGTGGCGATGGTCGCAGCCGGCCTGTTCACCGCGCCCATCTTTGTCTTGCTGATTTCCCGTATCGCCTATGGCCAAAGGATCGGCCCCTTCCGCATCATCGCTGTCGCCGTGGGCTTTGCCGGTGCCGTGCTGGTTCTGGGCCCCGAGGCGCTGTCTGGCGCCTCCCTGCCCGCCCTGTTGCCGGTGATCGCCGGTGCGCTTTATGCCATGGGCAATATCGCCACCCGCAAATGGTGCCCCGACGAAAGCGCCGAAACGCTGCTCGCGGGGTTCTTTGTGGCCCTTGGCATCATCGGGCTGGTCGGCATGGCCGCCCTGTTGCTTTGGCCCATCCAGGTGCCCGAGGGTGCAGCAGGCTTTTTGCAGCGCGGGCCGGTCTGGCCGTCAAGCGACTTCCTGTTCTGGACCTTTGTGCAGGCGGCTGGGTCCTTGTTGGGCGTCGGGCTTATGGTGCGGGCGTATCAGGTTGCCGATGCCACACGGGTGTCGGTGTTCGAATACGTAATCCTGCCCGCCTCGGCGATCTGGAGTTGGCTGATCTGGGAAGAGGTTCTGACGCCAATGGCCATCCTTGGCATGGGGCTGATCGTCGCCGCCGGGCTCATGATCGCAGTTGACGCCGAAAGGTAAGGGTGGCAGGCACGGGCATTACCTTCTGTCAACCAGTGTCGTGGAGTATTGCCTTGGTCTTGATCATTTCAGATGAAGAGCGGCAGGCCGTTCGTGACGGCAGCAACAGCACCAACGCCCTGAAAAGCAGCTATTGGAAGCTGCCCGAACACATCTCGGACCCTGAGCTGCAGATGAACTATTGGCGCGATGTCATCCGGTCAAACGGGCTGGACGGCAACCTGCCGGCGATGATGGATGGTGTCCAGCAGGCCAAGGCGCAGATTGCCCGCATGCAAGAGGATCACGACCTCTTCAACGCCTGCAAACCCAATATTTCGGGTGTCCTGACCGATCTGTTGCAGCCCGAGGCGGCGGCACAGTCCTTGCTGGCAAACCTGCGCCCGCGTGACAAGGCGCCTCGGTTGAAGGCGGCCGCGGCCCGTTTGAACCGGTTTGCCGAGGAGTTTGGACCCTGTTTGGCCCCCGCCGCCAAATGGCTTGCCGGTGAAGGGCCTGTTGAGGATGTGGAGCAAGCCGATCTTGGGATCGTTGCCGAATTCGGCATTTTGAGCGCCCCAAAGGAGCTGACCGAAGGGGACCGCTACCTGACGCTTTACACGACGATGCAGGCGACTGTGCGGCTGGCACAGCAGGCCGGGTTGAAAACCGTCCTGATCCCGGATTTCGTCTTTGCAACGCTGCGCAACCGCCCGGCCCATATCCTGTCGTTTCACACCGCCGGGCTGTTTCCCGGCTTCACCCATTTCAAGCGCGGCGATCTGCCGGGGTATATGGTGCTGGACGCCGGCGGCTATTCCGGCTGGTCAACCCTGTCGGGGGCCAATATCGCGGACCTGTCCCTTCCGCCCCTGGATGAGGCCAAGGCCCTGTGTGCAAAGCTTTGGCAAGACATCGTGGTGGCCAATGTGTCGAAATACGAACAGGAAGCCGTGACCACCGACGCAGACCCCCTGCCCCCCAAATACGTGTTTGTACCCTTGCAGGTTGCAGGTGACAGGACGCAGCGGAAGGCCCGGTTTTCGATGCTGGAAATGCTCGACATGGTCGTGTCCAGATTTCGGGGCACCGACACGATGGTTGTGGTGAAGCCGCATCCCAAGTCCAAGGACATGGAACAGATCGCCAAACTGATCGAACTGGTCGAGGCGGGCGACGCGCTGATGCGGTTTGACAGCATCCATCACCTCATCGCTGGGGCCGAGGCTGTGGTCACCATCAATTCAGGCGTTGGGTCGGAAACCCTTCTGCACAACAAGCCGATTTATTGCCTGGGCGCTGCCGATTATGACTGTGTCGCCCACCGGATTGAATCGGTCGAACAGTTCAACGAACTGACCACACCCATCCGCCATGCGGTATCGGAAGACGATTACATCCGCTTCGCCGCCTATTACCGCAAGGATTATCTGGTGGACTGGGCGCAGCCGGGCCGGTTGGACGCGGCCATTCAGGAACGGGTCATCGACCCCATTCTGGCGGACCGCTAGCGCCCCTCGACAGCCTCGCGCCAATGGCGGCGGCACAGGGATTGATAGGTCTCATTGCCGCCGATCACCACCTGTTCGCCATCTTTCAACGCCCGACCATCGGGTCCGCGCCGGATGACCATCGTGGCCTTCTTGCCGCAATGGCAGATCGTGCGCACCTCGCGCATCTCATCCGCCCAGGCCAGAAGGGCGGCGGAGCCGGGGAAAAGATCGCCCTTGAAATCCACGCGCAGCCCGTAACACATCACCGGCACGCCCAGATCGTCCACCGCGCGGGCCAGTTGCCAGACCTGGTCCTTGGACAGGAACTGCGCCTCGTCGATGAACACGCAGGCGATGCGTCCCTTGGCAAAGCGGGCGGCGAGTTTGGTGTACAGATCCTCGGCCAAGCCAAAGGTGTCTGCGGGTTCGCCAATGCCGATGCGGCTGGCGATGCGGCCCTCACCGGCGCGGTTGTCGAATTGCGCGGTGATCAGATAGGTGTCCATGCCCCCCTCGCGGTAATTGTGCGAGGCTTGCAGCAATGCGGTCGATTTGCCCGCATTCATGGTGGAATAATGAAAATACAGCTTTGCCATGCGTCGGTTTAACCCAAAGCTGCGCGGTGCTGCAAGGCGTCGGTGACGGGTCCGCCACACCGTTTTCGCGCAGCGGACCCCAACCAAACCGGCGAAACCGCCGGTCACTCATACGATCCCAACAACGTTCGGGACACCCTTATCGGGTAAAATCTGTTTCAGCCCGATTAACGGAAGAAATCTGCGTCAACAAATCTGAGTCGGCCAGGGGCATCATAGGCGGGCCGATCCTGCGCGGAACCTGTTCACGCGTGAAATGTCGCTATTATCTATATATTACAGATACTTGTCGGTTCGCATTGAGCTGGCGTTAGGGAATGGGCTGCGGCGTGAACCGCAGCCCGGCCTTATCAGCTGGTCCAGCGCTGCGGGCCACGGGACAGTTTGCCCCCTTCGGCGCGGCGCGGGGCGGAGGCGGGGCGTGCGGCAGCGGGGGCTGCCGCTTTCGCGGCGGGCCGGGGCTGCGGCTTGGGCGCAGGCTTTGCGCCAGCGGGCTTGCCCTGTGCCGGTTTGCCTTGCTGGGCGCGCGGCGCATGCGACGGACGCTGGCCGCCACGCTGGGCGGGCTTGGGATCTGCCGCCACAGCCGAGGCCGACCACGGCGCGCCACCGATCACCGGAATGGGCTTTTTCAGCAGCTTTTCAACGGCTTGCAACTCGCTCATCTCGGCCGGGGCGCAGAACGCCACGGCGGTGCCTTCGGCCCCGGCGCGGGCGGTCCGGCCAATGCGGTGGACATAGTTTTCGGGCACGTTCGGCATGTCATAGTTATAGACGTGCCGCACACCCGGAATATCAATCCCTCGCGCAGCAACATCGGTCGCCACCAGCACCTGCATCGTGCCTTCACGGAATTCAGCCAAGGTCTTGTCGCGCTGATTCTGGCTCTTGTTGCCGTGGATCGAGCCTGCCTTGAAGCCCCAAGAGAGCAGCAACTTGTACAGCTTTTCGCTGCCATGCTTGGTGCGGCCAAAGACCAGCGCCTGCTCGCCCTCATGCTTTTTCAGATAGGTTTCCAACAGCTTGGCCTTGTCGCCATTGGGGATATAGTGAACCCCTTGGACGATTTTCTCGATCGGCTTGCCGGGCGGGGCGACCTGCACCTTGATCGGGTTGCGCAGATAGGTGCTGGCCAGTTCTTCGATATCCTTGGGCATCGTGGCGCTGAAGAGCAGCGTCTGACGCTTGACCGGGATATGCTTGGCGATGCGGCGCAGGGAATGGATAAAGCCCATGTCCAGCATCTGATCGGCCTCGTCCAGCACCAGATAACCGGTGTCTTCCAGCGAGACATCGCCACGCTCGATCAGGTCGATCAGACGGCCCGGGGTGGCAACCAGCACGTCGGACCCCTTGGACAGGCGTTCGGCTTGCCGGAACAGCGAGGCGCCGCCCACAACCATCGTCACCTTGACGGCAGTGCCCTTGGTGAAAACCATAAAGTTTTCGGCAATCTGGTTCACCAGTTCCCGCGTCGGGGCGAGGATCAGCGCGCGCACACGGCGCGGCGCGGGCGGGTGCCCTATGTCAAGCAAGCGGTGCAGCAAGGGCAGGCCAAAGGCCGCCGTCTTGCCCGTGCCAGTTTGCGCCAGACCCATCAGGTCGGCACCGCGCATGATATGCGGAATGGCCTGCGTCTGGATCGGCGTCGGCGTCTGCATTGTAGTTTTTTCAAGCGCTTTCAGCAGCTTGGGCGAAAGGCCAAGTTCGGCAAATGTGGTCATGATAGTCCCAAATCGTCAGAGGCAATGGGCCCTCGCCGTCCGCGGATGCGAACGACCGTGCACACTGCGGTGCCCCTGCGTGATGGTGGGAACCTTGTCCGGGCCTTCAGGTGCTCACGCGGCACGGGCTTCGGACAGGGGGCAGATGGGCGCATTCGGGCGCAATGTCAAGGGGAACCGGTCTGCGGGGCCCGAACCCAAAACTTTTCGAAAAGTTTTGCAAATTTCTTCGTAGAAATTTGGGTGGTCCGCGTCAGGCGAACTGTTCTACGATCAACCGCTCTTCCAGCCCATGCCCGGGGTCGAACAGAATGCGGTGGCTGACATTGGGTTCGGACCGGATTTCCACACTGACCACCCGCCGCACGGCCCGCGTGTCGGCATCGGCCCTGACCGGGCGGCGGTCGGGGTCCAGAACATCAAACCGCACCACGGCGGTTTTGGGCAACAGTGCCCCGCGCCAACGGCGGGGGCGAAAGGCGGCGACCGCCGTCAGGGCCAGAATATCGGCCCCGATGGGCAGGATCGGGCCGTGGGCCGAGTAGTTATAGGCGGTGGACCCGGCGGGTGTGGACAAAAGCGCGCCGTCACAGACCAGTTCCGCCAACCGTTCCTTGCCATCGACCGAAATGCGCAACTTCGCCGCCTGCGGCCCGGCCCGCAGCAGCGACACCTCGTTGATCGCCAGCGCCTCGGTCACGCTGCCATCGGGGGCCTCCGCGCGCATGGCAAGCGGGTTGATCACGGCCATTTCGGCGGCGGCAAGGCGTTCAGGCAGGGCGTCAATCTGATAGGTGTTCATCAAGAACCCGACCGTGCCGCAGTTCATGCCATAGACCGGCAGACCGGCACCTTGGGTTTCATGCAGGGTTTGCAGCATGAAGCCGTCGCCGCCCAGACAGACCACAACCCCCGCCGCCTCCAGCGGATGCTGGCCATACAGCGCCACCAGACGCGCCAATGCCTCTTGCGCCGCCGGTGCATTGCTGGCCCGAAAGGTGATCTTGCCGTCAGCCAACCGCGTCTCCCTCACCGGCGATCCCGGTTGCGCGCAGTCTTGGCAGGCTTCACGGCAAACTCAACCCCCTGTTTCCTGCCCGGGCCGACCGAATCCGCCGTGTTTCCTATAGGAAACTTTTTTCGCGGCTGTGTCATTCGGTGTCGCTTTCTCGCTTTCCCGCAATATGTGATCTGCTTACAAAGATCCGAACCACTGAAGGAGATACCGATGAACACCATGCAGGGATTTTTCAACCAGAGCCTCGCCCTGGCCGACCCCGAAATTGCCGATTCGATCACGCGGGAACTGGGTCGCCAGCGCGAAGAGATCGAGTTGATCGCGTCGGAAAACATCGTCAGCCGCGCCGTGATGGAGGCGCAGGGCTCGGTGATGACCAACAAATATGCCGAAGGGTATCCGGGCAAGCGGTACTATGGCGGCTGCCAGTATGTCGACATTGCCGAGACGTTGGCGATTGAGCGGGCGAAAAAGCTGTTCAACTGCGGCTATGCCAATGTGCAGCCGAATTCCGGCAGCCAGGCCAATCAGGCGGTGTTTCTGGCCCTGCTGCAGCCGGGCGATACCTTCATGGGGCTGGATCTGAACTCGGGCGGGCATCTGACGCATGGTTCGCCGGTGAACATGTCGGGCAAGTGGTTCAACGTGGTGTCTTACGGCGTGCGCCAGCAGGACGAGATGCTGGATATGGACGTGATCCGCGAGCAGGCGTTGGAGCATAAGCCCAAGCTGATCATCGCAGGCGGCACGGCTTACAGCCGGACCTGGGATTGGCAGGCGTTCCGCGCGATTGCCGACGAGGTGGGTGCCTATATGATGGTCGACATGGCGCATATTGCCGGTCTGGTGGCAGCCGGGCTGCATCCGTCGCCCCTGGACGTGGCGGACGTGGTCACGACGACCACCCACAAATCCCTGCGCGGGCCGCGTGGTGGGATGATCCTGACCAACAAGGATGACATCGCCAAGAAGATCAACACCGCCGTGTTTCCGGGCCTGCAAGGTGGGCCCCTGATGCATGTGATCGCCGCCAAGGCCGTGGCCTTTGGCGAGGCGCTGCGCCCCGACTTCAAGGACTACATCACGGCCGTGGTCGCCAACGCCAAGGCGATGGCGGATCAGTTGATGAAGGGCGGGATCAACATCGTTTCGGGCGGCACCGACAACCACCTGATGCTGGCCGATCTGCGGCCCAAGGGTGTGACGGGCAAGGCGACCGAGGCTGCCTTGGGCCGCGCGCACATCACCTGCAACAAGAACGGCGTGCCGTTTGACCCCGAAAAGCCGTTTGTTACCAGCGGTATCCGTCTGGGCACCCCGGCAGGGACCACGCGCGGCTTTGGTGAGGCGGAGTTCCGCGCGATTGCCGACTGGATTGTCGAAGTGGTCGACGGTCTGGCCGCCAATGGCGAGGCTGGCAATGCGGCGGTCGAGGCTGCGGTGCGCGCCAAGGTCGAGGCTTTGTGCCAGCGGTTCCCGATCTATCCGGGGCTGTGATCTGGCAAGAATGACACAGGGCCCGCCAACCGGCGGGCCCTGTGTGTTTGCGGTAGGTCAGGCCTTCTTGTCCGTCACAAACTCGGCCAGCAGGCGTTCGTTATGGGCGTCTTCCAGCTGTTTGATCCGGTCGATGCTGGCTTGGGCGTCAAAGCGGTATTTGACGACATTGACCAGGCTCAGCGTCAGCAGCAGCACCCCCATCCCCCAATAGCCCTTGGTCGCCAGCGGCACCTCGGTTGACAGCCACAGCGATATGGCCAGCAGCACATAGGCTGCGACGACGCCGCCCAGGTTCAGGGTTTGGATCAGATTGTTGTCAGCGCGTTGGGTTTTCATGGTTCTCTCCTGTTTCAGGGGTCAAATTTCGGGGGTCAAAGGGGGGGGGGTTCAGGCTTTAAGGCGGGCAAGCACATCGGCGGTGGTCGACTTCAGCGCGCGGCCAAAGCCCTGATCCGCCAGCTTTTCAGCAATCCCCTCGCGGTTCAGGCCACGGTCAATCTCGGCCAGGATTTCTGATTGCTCGTAAGGGTCGTCGCGGCCCAGAACGCCGGCGATCAACTCTTCTGCCTCGGCCATCGGGCTGGGGCCGGACAGGGTGCTGTGCATCCGCACCGCCAGCGCCTGTTCATCGCGCACGGCGCGGGCGGCAATGGCACCTTGCCGCAGGTCGATCAGGCGGCGTGTCGCGGTTTCGACCCCGTTCTGCATCTTCATCACCCGCGTTTCCAGCCGGGCTTGGGTGTCGCGGCGCAGGGTCAATTCGTTCTCCATCACGGCAATCGCCTCAGCGGCCTCGGTCGCCAAGTCGTCACGGCCCGAAGTCAGCGCTTCACGCGCCCGGGCCATCAGGTCTTCGGCGCGGGTCGCCAGTGCTGCAATCTTCCGCTCCTCGGCACGCTGGCGCTGGATCAGGCTGGCGAGGGTCGCCTTGGCCAGCCGCAGACCATCGGCGCTTTCGCGGATTTTCTGGTCGATCAGTTCGATGGCATAGGCGGCGCGGACACGGTCTTCTGTCCGGGCATGGGTGCCTTGCATCAGGGTTTTCAGGGTTCCAAACATTGTCGCTCCTCCTTGAACGATGTTCATGAAGTAGACATAGCATGTTTTGAACATCGTTCAAGATAATTCTTGAACGATGTTCACGAAATCTTCAGCCCCGGGAAATCCGCGTCAGCACCGCTTCGATCATCGCCTCGACCTGCGCCCTCGGCACGCCCGAGATGCGGTTTTGCAAGCCCAGAACCACGATGCCATGCACCGAGGAGAACAGCGCCCGAACCATCAGATCCAGATCACGCCCCTCAAGCCCCTGAAACAGTTCGGAAACCGGTTTGGCAATATGGGAAAACAGCGCCTTCAGGTCCTGTCGGTACCAGTCCGGCACGGCCTCGGTATCGGGCAGGTCGATGTCGAACAAGGCCCGCCACAAATGGTGGTTTTGATCGGCAAAGTTCAGATAGGCGCGGGCCAGCAGGATCAACCGCCGCTCGGGTGGCAGGGCTTCGTGCCCCACCACGGCAGCGCCCACGTCGGCACCGATTCGGGTGAAGGTCTGGCCGTTCACCGCCAGAATCAGTGCGTTCATGTCTGAAAACACGTTGTAGATCGCGCCCACCGCACAGCCCGCCTCACGCGCCAGATCGCGTGCCCTGAGCGACGCCATGCCCTGCGCCGCAATCTGTGTCTGCGCCAGCGCCACCAGTTGCGCCCGCAGGTCCGACCTGCGCTCGTCCACCTTGCTCATCTTCCGCCCCTTTGAACCGCGTTCAAACCTACCTGCCCTGCCACCAAAGGGAAAGCGTTGACTTCATTTTGACTGCGGGGTCAGAATGACCAAAAGGAGCCCCCCATGCCCCGCGACCCCCGTTTTGACCCGTTGTTCCAGCCCCTGAAAATCGGCCCCGTCACGGCCCCCAACCGCTTTTGGCAGGTGCCGCATTGCACCGGCATGGGCAACCTGTACCCCCAAACGCTGGCCACCATGCGCGGGATCAAGGCTGAGGGGGGGTGGGGTGTGGTCAACAGCGAGTATTGCTCGATCCACCCCTCCTCCGACGACACGCCCGCGCCCTATGCCTCGCTTTGGGACGATGG
>CAMDHB010000069.1 GCA_945897655.1 Pseudorhodobacter antarcticus | reverse complement strand
TGACCGACATCACCTTCAAGGACGAACGCCACCTTCTGCGCATCATCGACAAGATCGTGTCTGCCGTGGGTCGCCGGGTCGACGAAAGCAACCCCTACTGCGACGCTCGCCTTGCCGACGGCTCCCGCTTCAACTGCATGGTCCCCCCGGTCGCCGTAGACGGCAGCCTTGTGTCGATTCGTAAGTTCAAGAAAGACAAGCTTGGCATCCCCGACCTGGTCCGCTTTGGCGCCTTCACCGAGGAGATGGCCGCCTACCTGCAGGCGGCGGTGTCTTGTCGTCTGAACATCATCGTGTCAGGCGGTACGGGTTCGGGCAAAACCACCACACTGAACGCCCTGTCCTCCTTCATCGACAACTCCGAACGCGTGTTGACCATCGAAGACACCGCCGAACTTCAGCTCCAACAGGTCCACGTCGGCCGCATGGAAAGCCGCCCCGCCAACGTCGAAGGCAAGGGTGCCGTCACCCAACGCGACTGCCTCCGCAACGCCCTGCGTATGCGCCCTGACCGCATCATCGTCGGCGAAACCCGGGGTGAGGAGGTGATCGACATGCTGCAGGCCATGAACACCGGCCATGACGGGTCCATGACCACCATCCACGCCAACAACGCCCGCGACGGCATCTCGCGCCTTGAAAACATGGTTGCCATGGCTGGCATCGAAATGCCGCTGAAAGCTGTCCGTTCCCAAATCGCCGCCGCTGTGAACTTGATCGTTCAAGCCAGCCGCCTTCAAGACGGCTCGCGCCGCATGGTGTCGATCACCGAAATCACCGGCATGGAAGGCGACGTGATCTCGATGCAAGAGGTGTTCCGTTACGAACGCCTCGGCATCGAACCCAATGGCAAGATCATCGGCCGCTTCAACGCGACCGGCGTGCGCTCCCACTATTCCGACAGGTTCCGGCAGTGGGGCTTCGAGCTTCCAGCCTCGATCTACGAACCCATCGCATAAGGCCCGCACATGCAAATCTCGGCTGCACCGCTTATCTATATCCTGATCTTCGTCGCCGTGGTGATGCTGGTCGAGGGCCTGTACCTGACCGTCTTTGGCAAGTCGATCAGCCTGAACAACCGCCTGTCCCGCCGCCTTTCCCTGCTGGAAAAGACCAACGACCGCCAGAAGGTGTTGGAACAACTCCGCAAAGAGATGTCCCAGCACGTCAATTCGCGCGGCATCCCGCTCTATTCCATCCTCGCGGCCAAGGCGCAAAAGGCCAATATCGCCTTCACGCCCAAGGCGTTGATCGGCATCATGGCAGCACTTGGGGTGTTTTCCTACTTGGGTCTGACCCTTGGCACCGAAACCACGACCCCGGTCCGCATCGCTGTGTCGGTGCTGATGGGTGTTGGCGGCGTCTATGTCTGGATCAACAAAAAGGCCAAGAAACGCATGGCCTTGCTTGAGGAACAATTGCCCGACGCCGTGGAACTGATGGTCCGCTCCTTGCGCGTGGGTCACCCCTTTTCCTCTGCCATCGCGAACGTCTCCAAAGAAATCCCGGATCCCCTTGGCACTGAATTCGGCATCATCGCGGATGAAGCGTCCTATGGTCGCGACGTGGCCGAAAGCTTGAAAGAGTTTGCCGAACGGATGGACAGCCAGGATTTGCGCTTTCTGGCCGTGGCTGTAACCATCCAGCAAACCTCAGGCGGCAACCTGGCCGAGATTCTGGAAGGTCTGGCCAAGGTGATCCGCGCACGGTTCAAGCTGTTCCGCCGCGTCAAGGCCATCACCGCCGAGGCGAAATGGTCCGGCATGTTTCTGTCGGCCTTCCCCATCGGTGCGCTGATCATGATCAACGTGATCCGCCCCGACTATTATGACGACGTCAAGGAAACCCCCGCCTTCATTCCGGCCTGCCTGATCGTCGCCGTCTTCCTCGTGGTCAACATGGTCTTCATGAAGATCATGGTCAACATCAAGGTTTAGTTTAATGGAATTTCTAAGCAACATCAACACGATGCTGACTGATCAGCTTGGCCCTCTCGGGCCCTTGCTGGCCTTGGGCGGGGTCGGTCTGGTCATGATCATGGCCACCTTGCCAACCATGCTGCAAAAAAAGGTAAACCCCTTTGACAAGTTGAAGGCGCAGCGCGCCACCGCCATCAAATCGGCGTCAGAAAACGGTCAGGCCCTGCGCCGTGGGGATAAACAGGACAAGCTGGAAAAGTTTTCCGCCTTTCTGGAACCTCAGGACGTGGAAACCATGTCGGCATCGCGCCTGCAGATGCAGCGCGCCGGATACACCGCGAAAAACGCCGTGCGCATGTTCCACTTTTCCCAATTCGCCCTTGGCATCGGCTTTCTCATCTTCGGCGTGATCTACACCATCCTCGTTTCCCGCAGCCAAGAGGTGTCGACCCAGTTCAAGATCCTTGCCACCGTCATCCCCGGCGCCGCAGGCTATTACCTGCCCCAGTACTGGATCACCCGCCGGGTGGAGGAGCGCAAGAAGGAGATCATGTCGGGCTTCCCCGACGCGCTTGACCTGATGCTGGTCTGTGTCGAGGCCGGGCAATCGATGGACCAATCCATCAACCGCGTCGCCAAGGAAAGTCGTGCAGGTTACCCCGCCCTTGCCGATGAATTCGACATCGTCAGCCACGAGGTGAAGGCCGGCAAGGAACGTGTCCACGTTCTGAAAGATAAGTCTGAACGGGTCGGCATTCCCGACGTGTCCTCTTTCGTGACCACCCTCGTCCAATCCGCCACATATGGCACCTCAATCGCCGAGGCTTTGCGCGTCTATTCCGCCGAAATGCGCGACAAACGCGTGATGCGGGCGGAAGAAAAGGCGAACACCTTGCCCACCAAACTGACCCTTGGCACCATGATGTTCACCCTGCCGCCCCTTCTGATCATCCTGATCGGCCCATCGGTCGCAGGCATTGCCAAATCGCTTGGCGGCATGGGCGGTTAAGTCGTTGCAGGTCGCATCACCAAGATTGCGTCAAGTGGGTTCTAACGTTTGTGCGAGGCCGCGGTTTTCGTTTCCTTTGAGACCTGAACCGCTTTAAACCCCAAGGTGTCTGGCCCGATCAAGGTACCTCATGCGGCGCATCGCTTGCCTTATCGCTATCGCTCTTCTGTCCGCCTGTGTCCCCACGGGCGGACAAGGTCCATCCAACGCACCGCCCCCGGTGGACGGTTCGCGCCGTGGGGCAGACGGGCTCGAAGTCGGGCACCGTTTGATGGAAGCGGGGGAATTTGAACTGGCACTCAAGGCCTATTACCGCGCCGCCGGGGAACAGGGCATCAACGCAGACGTGCTCTCGGCCATAGGCTCGGCCAATTTGCAACTAGGCCGTCTGGGTCAGGCAGAAAAGGTCCTGCGCCGCGCCTTGGAACAAGACCCCGCCTTTGTGCCCGCCATCAACAATCTGGGCGTGGTCCTTATGGAAGCGGGCCAATTTGGCGAGGCGCGCGTGATGTTTCAAAAGGCCTTTGCACTCGACAGTGGCACTTCGGACTCGATCCGCGACAATCTGAAGCTGGCTATCGCCCGGACGGAAAATGCGGTGTATGCTGACCCCGAATTCGTCGAGGAAGATCCGACGTTCAATCTGGTGCGCCGCGGCGAAGGAGATTACGTCCTTTTGTCCCAACTCTAGCTTGAACCGACGACCCGAGCAGTCAAAAAGGACGCAAAATGCGCCACCCTGTGCTACTGACCCTGTGCCTTCTTGGCATGGTGGGCCTGTCCGCTTGCCAAAAGGGCGTGTCCCGTGCCCAAGCCGACCGCGCCGTCGCCGACGCCGCGCTGATCGACCAAAGCAATCTCAATGACATCATGCTCAGCGTCGCCGATCCGCAGGAAGGCGTCAGCTATTTCAAGAACGCGCTGACCGTTTCGCCCGACAATCCTGAACTCAAACGCGGCCTTGCCAAATCCCTCAGCCGCGCGCGCCTCTATACGGAATCCATCACAGTCCTGAACGCCCTGATCGCCTCACCCGAGGGCACCAACGACGACCGCCTTGCCTTGGCCGATGTGCTGATCCGCTCCAACGAATGGACCAAGGCCGAGGCGACGCTGGCCACCATCCCGCCAACTGTCGAAACCTTCGAACGCTACCGGCTGGAAGCGATGGTTGCGGACAGCAAACGCGACTGGAAAAAAGCAGACAGTTTTTATGAAATCGCCGTTGGTCTGACCGACAAACCTCAGGGCGTCTTGAACAACTGGGGTTTCTCCAAACTGACCCGTGGCGATGCGCCCGGCGCGGAACGCCTGTTCATTCAGGCCCTGACCTATGACCCCACGATGTTCACCGCCAAGAACAATCTGGTTCTGGCCCGCGCTGCCCAACGCAAATATGACCTGCCCATCGTGGACATGACACAGGAAGAACGCGCCCAACTGTTCTACACCGCAGGTCTTGCCGCTGTGAAACAGGGCGACGTGGCCCAGGGCAAGCAGTTGCTGCAACAGGCCGTCGACACCTCCCCCACCTTCTTCGAGGCCGCCTCGCGCAGCCTCAAGGCGTTGGAGGGTTGATCCCGTGGCCCTCTCCTCCACCGCCGCACTGACATTCCTGCCCTTCGCCACCGCCATCGGCATCTGGGTCTCCTGGAGCGACATGCGCTTCATGAAAATCCCCAACAAGGCTGTCCTGTCCCTTGGGGCTGTCTATCTGATCCTGGGCCCTTTCGTTCTGCCCTTGGCGGCCTACGGCTGGGGCTGGGCCCTGTGCGCCATCGTCCTGACCCTTGGCTTCGTGTTGAACGCGGCGGGGGCCTTGGGTGCAGGGGACGCCAAGTTTGCCGCCGTCATGGCCCCCTTCTTTGTCGGCTCGGACCTGCGTCTTGACATGGGGCTTTTTGCCGCCTGCCTGCTGGGTGCCTTCACCGCCCACCGCATTGCCCGCGCCACCCCCTTCCGCGCGCTGACTCCTGACTGGGCCAGTTGGACCAACCCGCGCTTTCCTATGGGTCTGGCCTTGGCCGGAATGCTGATTTTCCACTTGTTGGCTGTCCTTTGGCTTAATTCCGCCGCGGTTCACTAGATACTAAGACCCTGACGGGCATGCTGCTGCCCGAAATCAAGAGGTCGCACATGAACATCCAAACCACGACCGGCGTCATGCCCCCCTCCCCCCCCCGGACCCTGGCCGAGGTTGGCATCAACATGGTCATGATGCGGGACATCTTGCTGAAAACCATGTTCCGCATGAACCTCGATCTTGTCACCGCGATGTCTCGCGTGATCTGCCTGCCCCCCACCCTGACGCAGGAACTGGTCGACCTTGCCCGTGGCCAGCGGTTGCTGGAGGCGACAGGAACCCTTCATGCAACCTCTGGCAACGAAATGGGCTACCAGCTGACCGATTCCGGCAAAAGCCGCGCGTTGGATGCCCTGTCCCAGTCCGAATATTACGGTGCCATGCCCATCCCGCTGGACGCCTACGCAGAACAGATGAAACGCCAGTCCGTCCGCAACATGCGCCTGACCCGAACCGAGCTTTTGCGGGGCATGGGCCACCTGATCCTGCCGCCTGACCTGATCGACAATCTGGGCCCCGCCGTAACCTCGGGCCGCTCGATCCTGATGTACGGCCCGCCCGGCAACGGCAAATCCTCCATCTCGAACGGCATCCGCGCCGCCTTGGGGGACAAGATCTATATCCCCCGCGCCATCGAATACTCGGGTCAGGTCATCACCGTCTATGACCCCATCGTCCATTCCAAAGCCGAGGAATCGGTGGACGATCCCACCTCCCTGCGCCGCAACACCAATCGCTTTGACGGCCGTTATGTATTCTGCGAACGCCCATCGGTCGTGACCGGAGGCGAGTTGACGCTTGACATGCTCGACCTGAAATACAACCCCGTCGCACGCACCTACCAGGCCCCCCTTCAACTCAAATCCTCGGGCGGGATTTTCATCGTTGACGACCTTGGACGCCAATCCGAACCGCCGCAGAAACTGGTCAACCGCTGGATCGTACCGCTGGAAGAAAACCGCGCCATCCTGGCCCTGCAATCAGGCGACAAATTCACGGTGCCCTTTGACACGCTGGTCATTTTCTCGACCAACTTCCACCCCAACGCCATTTTCGACGGCGCAGCCCTGCGGCGGATCTTCTTCAAGATCAAGATTGACGGGCCCAATCAGGAAAACTTCCTGAAAATCTTCGCCATGATCGCCCGCAAGAAAAAGATGCCTCTGGATGAAGCGGCCCTGTTGCACCTGCTCAAGGTCAAATACCCGACCATCGACAACAACTACGCCAATTATCAGCCGGTCTTCCTGATCGACCAGATAATTGCGATCTGCGATTTCGAAAACATCCCCTATCAGATGACCCCCGTGCTGGTCGATCGCGCCTGGGCCAACATGTTCGTGCGCGAAGAAACCATTGCACGTTGATGGAACGGTCCATCGACACGGCCCCACATTGCCTCCAAGGTACCTCCTTGCGGGTTGAACCTTACGAGCGCGGCCCTTCGGGTGACTATCCGCCGAATCCAGCGCCCCGGCATCGATCCATTCCCGGGCGGTCAGGCCCTGCCGGCCGTTAACACCGCCCTACTCCAGCGCCACGGCGGCCGAGGCGATCATTTGCCCTGAACTGATCGGTACAAACTCGCGCTTCAGGATCACCATCATGTCCAGGCTCAGATAATCGGTACCCGTCAGGATCAACTCGTCATTCAGATAGGTGTCGATTTGAACCACCAGCGCAGGATAGCTGCATTCGCCCACCAAAACCTCTTCCACACGCAAGACTGAACCGGTGTTGCGATAGGTCAGCGCCTCGCCATCCCCCGATTTCATCGTGCCTTCGATGTCAAACGCATAGCCCGGAACCATGTCCTTCGACTTTGGCAAGCGCGATTTCCAGCGATATTCGGTAGACCGCGCGCCTGCGCGGCCCTGCTTGGGGAACAGCATCAACTGGGTCTTGGTGACCGCATCCTGAAATCCCGCAAAGGGCACGGTATAGGTCACATCATCGCCATGCCGCTGGATGATGGTAAACACCCGTCCGTCGTCATAGGTCACCTGACGCGGTTTGCCCGAAAAACATTCTTGTGCCTGCACCGGTGCAGCAACCAGCGCCAAAGCCACCAAAGCCCATTTCATCTTGAAAACTCCCTCACACCCTGTTCCGTCACAATGACATCCAAACGCTGGTCAAATGCGTCAATCGGCACCTCGGCCACCTCTTGTGCGGCGAAAGCAAAACCGATGCGAACCGCCCCGGGCAAAGCCGCCAAAGTCCGGTCATAAAATCCACCGCCATAGCCCAGCCGAAACCCCTGCGCGTCAAAAGCCAGCAACGGCACAATGACCACCTGCGGCAACACCCAAGCAAGATCCTGCGGCACCAGCGCACCAAAAGCCCCGGCTTCCATCGCAACCCCCGGGCCCCATGCGGCAAAACGCAAGGGCTGGCCCGCACCCATGATCACCGGCACCCCCACCGGGCCGGGATGCTGGGCCATCGCAGGCAAAGGGTCAATCTCGGTCCGCATCGGCATATATCCGGCCAAAACCCGGTCGCCAAACTGCGCCAGATGATCCGCCAGCAATTCCGCCGCCTGCCCCTGCCCTGCGGCAAAAGCCTGTTTTCGTACGGCAAACGCCGCCTTGCGTGCCGCAGCCTTCAGGTCATCAACCATGTCGCCAACCCCAGAAACGCCAGATACCCCATCACATCGGTCAGCGTGGTCACAAACGTCCCCGACGCCAGCGCCGGGTCCAGTCCCCACCGCTCCAGCGACAAAGGCACCAGCACCCCACCCAGCGCCGCGACGATCTGGTTGACCACCATCGCCATGCCCAGCACCACCCCCAGCCATATGTCGCCATAAAGCCACGACCCCGCAACCCCCAGGATCAGGGCCAGGCTAACCCCGTTCATCAGCCCCGCCATCACCTCGCGCCGCACCACGCGGGCAGCGTTCGCCGAGGTCAGATCCCGCGTCGCCAGCGCCCGCACGGCAACGGCCAGCGACTGTGTCCCGGCAATCCCCCCGGTCGAGGATACAATGGGCATCACCGCCGCCAGCGCGATGATCAGCGCCAAGGTCGCCTCGAACTGGCTGATGACCAGCGCTGACAGCGATGCCGTAAACAGGTTCACCACCAGCCAAGGCAGACGCTGCCGCACCGTGGTGAACACGCCATCCGACGGGCTTGCCCCATCGCCCACACCCGCCAGACGCAGCATGTCTTCCTCATGCTCATCATCCAGCACCGACATCGCGTCATCAATCGTGATCACACCCACCAACCGCCCCCCCTCGCCCACCACGGGGCAAGAGATCAGGTGATACTGGTTGAACAGATAGGCCACATCCTCCTCGGGCATCGTGGCTTCGATGGTCCGGAAACTGTCCTCCAGAATATCCCGCAGCCGCACATCCCGCCCCGAGGACAGGATGCGTCCCAACGTGGCATAGCCGGTGGGCCGCACCCTTGGGTCAGTCAGGATCACATGATAGAACTGATCCGGCAAATGCCGCGCCCCGCGCAGATGATCAATCGCCTCGCCCACCGTCCAATGCTCGGGCGCCACCACCACCTCGCGCTGCATCAACCGCCCGGCCGAGGCTTCGGGATAGGCCAGCGCCTGCTCCACCGCGATCCGGTCCACATCGTCCAGCGCGTTCAGGATCATGTCCTGCTGCGGGGTGTCCAGATCCTCAAGGATGTCAACGACATCGTCGCTGTCCAACTCACGCATGGCCTCGGCCACGGCGGCGCGCGGCAAGGCCTCGATCACCTCCTCGCGGATACTTTCGTCCAGTTCCGACAGCACCTCGCCGTCAATCGCCGCCGCGCCCAGTTGCAGCAGCGCCATCCGCTCGTATGGGCTGATCTGTTCCAGAAGGTCGGCGATGTCGGCCGCATGGAACTGCGCCAACAGGTCGCCCAGCAGCCCCGCATCCCCCGCCTCAACCGCGTCAAGCACCAGCGCCACGCGCCGCACGTCCAGCCCGTCCTCGTCCTCGACTGGTTCAAACGCTGCCATGACCGCCCCACAGTTTGGCCCGACCTTACCCAAAGCAGTTTCAACACAACAGGGGGGAAAGGGAAATTTACCGTGCGTTCAATATCCTATAGCATAGACCGGCAATAACCTGGGGCGCGATATGGCTGATCTTCTTCTGGGGCAGGTCCTGTCCTTCTCAGGCGACCCCTTCCATGATGGCCCCACCGCCGCGCACCACGAAACCTACGGCGCCGTCTTGGTGCAAAACGGCATCATCGCCGATGTTGGCCCCGCCGATACCCTGCGCACCCGCCACCCCCAGGCCCGCATCCATGACTATGGCCGCGCCCTCATCTCCGCCGGTTTCATCGACGCCCATGTCCACTATCCCCAAACCGCCATCATCGCCTCCTGGGGCAAACGGCTGATCGACTGGTTAAGCGACTATACCTTTCCCGAAGAAATGCGTTTTGCCGACCCCGCCTATGCGACCGATGTCGCAGGCCGCTACATGGACCTTGCTCTGGCCCACGGCACCACATCGATGTGCAGCTATGCCACCATCCACCCCACCAGCGTGGACGCCTTCTTCACCGCTGCCCGAACCCGCAACCTTCGCGCTTGGGCCGGGAAAACCTGCATGGACCGCAATGCGCCTGAAGGATTGCGCGACACCGCGCGCAGCGCCTATGACGACAGCAAATCCCTCCTGAACAAATGGCACGGGGTGGACCGCCTGTCCTATGTCATCACCCCCCGCTTTTCGCCAACCTCGACCCCCGAACAACTCCACGCCTTGGGCAGCCTTTGGGCCGAATACCCCGATTGCCTGATGCAAACCCACCTGTCCGAACAGCTTGACGAAATCGCCTGGGTCCGTGACCTGCACCCCCAATCCCGCGATTACCTTGACACCTACGAATCCCAAGGCCTGCTCCGGCAGGGCGCAGTCTACGGCCACGCCATCCACCTGACCCCCCGCGAAGTGGCCCGGTTGACCGAGGCTGGGGCCTCCCTCGTCCATTGCCCCACCTCCAACACCTTCATCGGCTCGGGCTTGTTTGACATGACACTTGCCAAAGCCCTCCGCGTCGGCCTTGCCACCGACACCGGCGGCGGCTCCTCCTTCTCCATGCTCCACACGATGGCCGCCGCTTATGAGGTGGCCCAACTGCGCGGCCAAGCCCTGCACCCGTCGCAACTCATGTGGCTTGCCACCGTCGGATCGGCCCGCGCCCTGCATGCCGAAACCCGCATCGGCAACATCGCCGTCGGGATGGAGGCGGATCTGACCATCCTCAACCTCGCCTCGACCCCCGCCATCGAACAGGCGACCCGCCGTGCCGAGGATATCTGGCAAGCCCTGTTTCCCACCATCATGATGGGCGACGACCGCGCCATTGCCGCCGTCTGGATCGCAGGGGGTCCCGTGCGCTAACCCTTTCGTGGTTTCCATTCCCGCCCCCTGCGGCTAAACTCCGCGCGAAAAGAGGGTTCCCCCATGCAAAAACTCGTCGCCCAACTGGTCGCCATGATTGGCGGCTTCATGATCCTGCTGCGCCGCGCAGGCACGTCGCCTGCCGCGCCGGCGATAGGCCTGACCCCTGCCATTCCTGCGGCCAAGCCGCAGGGCATTCCCACCCTCAAGATGCCCACCGCCAAGGGCTGGGTCGCGGGCCACAAGCCCACGGCAGCCCCCGGGCTCAAAGTGAACGCCTTTGCAACCGGGCTCGATCATCCCCGCAGCCTGACCATTCTGCCCAACGGTGACGTGCTGACCGCCGAGGCGATGTTCACCCCCGGCGGCATCTCATCTGCCTTCGACTATGCCATGCACGCCACCATGAAACGCGCCGCCGCCATAGGCCAAAGCGCTAACCGCGTCACCTTGATGCGCGATGCGAATGGGGATGGCGTGGCCGAGGTGCAGGAAACCTATCTGGCGGGCCTGAACCAACCCTTTGGCACCGCGCTGATCGGCAACACCCTGTATGTCGCCAACACCGACGCTCTGCTGGCCTTTCCCTTCACCCCCGGCACCACGAAGCTGACCACCACACCCCGGCATCTGGCCAGCTTCAAACCCGGCGGGCACTGGACTCGCAGCCTGATCGCCACGCCGGACGGGGCGCAGCTTTACATCGGTGTCGGCTCTGACACCAACATCGCCGACAAGGGGATGGAGGCTGAGGAGGGCCGCGCCTGCATTCAGGTTCATGACGTGGCCTCCGGCCAGACCCGCATCTTTGCGGGCGGCCTGCGCAATCCGGTCGGCATGGCATGGGAACCTTCCACTGCCGCGCTCTGGACCGTGGTGAACGAACGCGACGGTTTGGGCGACGAAACCCCGCCCGATTATCTGACCTCGGTCGTGGACGGCGGGTTCTATGGCTGGCCCTATTCCTATTGGGACCGCATCGTGGATGACCGCGTCCCGCAGGATGCGGCCCTGGTTGCCGCCTCGATCAAGCCGGACTTTGCCTTGGGCGGGCATACCGCCTCGCTGGGTCTGTGCTGGATGCCAGCGGGCACCCTGCCTGGCTTTGGCGAGGGTATGGTGATTGGGCAGCACGGGTCGTGGAACCGGTCCAAGCTGTCGGGCTACAAAGTGATTTTCGTGCCCTTTGCGAATGGCATGCCTTCGGGTCCGGCACGGGATATTCTGACCGACTTCCTGTCGGAAGATGAGCGGTATTCTTACGGTCGCCCGGTTGGGGTGGCGATTGCCGCCGATGGGGCGCTGCTGGTGGCCGATGATGTGGGCAACGTGATCTGGCGGGTTACGGCGGCGTGAGGTGTCCCACGCGTGAAATGATCGCGTTATTATG
>CAMDHB010000068.1 GCA_945897655.1 Pseudorhodobacter antarcticus | reverse complement strand
CCGCCCGGCGAAGTGATCCGCCCCCGAGTCATCGAAAAGCCGCCCTCAGCCGAACTGCGCCCTGACCAGAAGGACGAAGACAGCCTGCCCCCCTATCCCGTTCTGGATGCCATTCTGGACGGTCTGGTCGAACAGGAACTGTCCGTCGCCGAACTGGTCGCCCAAGGGTTCGACCGCGCCACGGTCAAGAAGGTCGAGCATCTTTTGTACCTCTCCGAATACAAACGCTTCCAATCCGCCCCCGGCACAAGGTTGACCCGCAAAGCCTTCTGGATGGACCGCCGCTATCCCATCGTGAACCGCTGGCGCGACGGGTCCTGACGGGCGTCCAGATCTGGACGCTTTTTGCAATCGTTCAAAATCAACGGGTTGCGATCCGGAAATTAGCCACCTGGAAAGGTTTACACCCTGCCCGGCACCGGACCAAAAATCTTCGAAGATTTTTGCAAATTTCTTCGAAGAAATTTGGGTCGCACCCTTAGACCTGCGAAATCACACATTCCGGCAGCAGGCGCATCACATCCTGCGGCCGGCACAACTGCGTCGCATCCGTCATCACGGCGGCCGAGGCGGAAGCACTGGCAAAAGACAGCGCCGCCTCTGGCCCCTCGCCCCGCGCCAGTGACAGCACCAACCCCGCCACAAAACTGTCCCCCGCCCCCACCGTGCTTTTGACCTTGACCTTGCCCGCCCGGGCGAAAATCCGGTGATCGCGGTCGACCAGAACCGATCCCTCTGGCCCGCGTGAGATCACGACTTGCCGCGCCACCCCCCGCTCCACCAGGCTTTGCGCGAAATCGGCGGTGTCGCTGCGGGTGACCAGCGATCCTTCCGCCAGCTTTTCCGCCTCGGCATCATCCATCCGCAGGATGGCAAGGTCAGGGATCGGATGGGCCAGCGCCTCGCGCAGGGCGGGGCCAGAGGTGTCCAGCACCACATTCAGCCCCGGCATCGCCCGCGCCAGACGGGCCGGAAAATCCACCGGCACACCGGGCGGCTGGCTGCCCGAAATCACGCCATAGGCACCAGCCCTCGCGGACGCCCGCAGCAGCGTGAACACCCGCTCCTGATCCGCCTCCTCCCACCGCGGGCCGGGCAGCATGAAGCGGTACTGACGGCCCGTCGCCTCCTCGGTCACGGTCAGGCTCAGGCGCGTCTCGCCCGGGGCTGTCAGCGCCAGAAACGCCACGCCCTCGGCCCTTATCAACCCGGCCAGCCTGTCGCCCGTCAGCCCGCCCAAGGCGACCAGCGCCAGACTTTCCCCACCCAAGGCCGCCATCGCCCGGCTGACATTCAGCCCACCGCCACCCGGATCCAGCAACGGGTCCGTGCAGCGCAGCTTTTCATCCGGGATCAGCGCATCCACCGCACTGGACATATCCAGCGCCGGGTTCAGGGTCAGGGTCACAACGGGGGTCTGCTGGGTCATTCTATAATCTCGATGGCTGTCTGAAAGCTGCCGGATTTCAGGCTGTTCTTGTCACGCAAGGTGGTCACCAACGTATAGCGCCCGACCGGAATGCCATCGAGGTTATAGGTGATGTTCGCCTGCACCTCGCGGTTCTGATGGCGCGAGGTCATGTTGTATTCCGTCGCCGCCTCGGCCAGCGCCAATTGGTTGCCCGACGCATCCAGCACCTGCAGATCGACGATGAAATTGACCGAATGCAACCCCTCGCCCGGGCTGCCATAGCCAAAACCAAAGGGTTCGCAGTAAATCAGGATCGGCTCACCCATCTTGAAGATGATGTTGCTGCGCGGGTTGAACACGCCGTAGCCCGTTGCACTTTGCTGCACCAGCAGCGCCTGGCCAAAGCCCAGTGCTGCCCCCTGATCCCAGACCTGCGCCAACAACGCCCGCGCACCATCCAGCGCACCCAGATCATCACCCGCCGCCAACTTGCCCTCAATCGCCGTGGCGGCATCGGTCAAGGGTCCCGCATGGGCCGGGGCCGTCAGCGCGAACAGCAGAGCAAGGGCCAAGGGGCGTCTCACAGTCATTCCCACCACGGGTCAATGCGGGCGATGTCATCATCGCTCCAGCCAAAGTGATGGGCCAGTTCGTGCACAAAGACATGCGTCACCAACTCGGCCAGCGACACATCCCCCCGGTCCAGCCACTCCTCCAGAATGGCGCGGCGGAACAGGAATATCTGATCCGGCTGCATCGGTTGTTCGGCAAAGCTTTTCTCGGTCAAGGGTGTACCGTCGTAAAGCCCGGTCAATTCGAACGGGTCCTCCAGCCCCAGCGCCTCGATGATCTCGGGGTCGGCCAGATCCTGCACCCGCAACGCCACCAACCCCGCCGCCGCACGAAAGGGCTCGGGCAGCGCGGCAATCGCAGCCTCGGCCAAGCCTTGAATCAGGTCATTGTCGGGCGCTATGGCATCGGGCGACATCAGGGTCATTCCGCCATGTTAGCCACGCCGGGGCTTTATGCAACATGCCACCCCATGGTATTGTGATGATAGGAGGGTTCCACATGGCCACCACTCAGAAAACCAAAGTCGAACCGCAAACCGTGGACGCCTTCCTTGACGGCGTCACCCCCCCCGAACGGCAGGCCGAGGCGCGCCGTCTGGTGCAGATCTTCCGCGAGGTGACGGGATACGATGCGCAAATCCTATCCGGCAGCATCGTGGGCTTTGGCCACTATGCCTATACCTATGAAAGCGGCCATTCCGGCACCTCTTGCGCCACCGGGTTTTCACCGCGCAAGGCGGACCTCAGCATCTATATCCTGCCCGGCTATGACGATATGACCGATCTGCGCGACCGCTTGGGCAAGCACCGGGTGGGCAAGGCCTGCCTCTACCTCAAGCGCCTGTCCGACGCGGATGAGGACGTGCTGCGCCAGATGATCGCCCGGGGCCTGCAGGTCATGAAATCGCGCTGGACGGTGATGCCCACCTGAACTGGACATTTTCAGCGCACCATGACAACAGGGTGGCCATCAGGAGTAACCCCATGTCCAGACCGACCGTCACCCGCTTTGCCCCCTCGCCCACCGGATATATCCATGTGGGCAACCTGCGCACCGCGCTCATGAACTATCTGATCGCCCGCAAATCGGGGGGCCAGTTCATTCTGCGGCTGGATGACACCGATCAGGAACGCTCCAAACAGGAATATGCCGATGGGATCATGGAGGATCTGGCCTGGCTGGGCCTGCATTGGGACCGCGTGGAAAAACAGTCCCTGCGGATGGACCGCTACCGCGAGGCGGCCGACCAGCTGCGCGCGGCGGGCCGGTTTTACGAATGCTTTGAAACCCCGGTTGAACTGGATTTGAAGCGCAAGAAACAGCTGAACATGGGGAAACCCCCGGTCTATGACCGCACCTCCCTGCGCCTGACCGAGGCTGAACGCGCCGCGATGCGTGCCGAGGGGCGGGCCGGCTATTGGCGCTTCCAACTGGATCAGAACCGCATCGAATGGCCCGACGGCGTGCTGGGGCCAATCTCGATCGATGCGGCCTCCGTGTCGGACCCCGTGCTGATCCGCGCTGATGGTCAGATCCTGTACACCTTCGCCTCCTCGGTCGATGATATCGACATGGGGGTCAGCTTCATCGTGCGCGGATCGGATCATGTGACGAACACCGCCACCCAGATTCAGATCATGCAGGCCATGGGCGGCACCCCCCCCAATTTCGCCCACCATTCCCTGCTGACCGGCCCCCACGGCGAGGAACTGAGCAAACGCCTTGGCGTTCTAGCCCTGCGCGACCTGCGCGCAAGGGGGGTGGAGCCCATGGCGCTGCTCAGCCTCATGGCGCGTCTGGGGTCATCGAAACCCGTGGAACTGGCAAGCTCGATGGAGGAGTTGATTGAAGGCTTCGACGTCGAAAGCTTCGGCGCCGCCCCGACCAAGTTCAACGACGAAGACCTGTTCCCCCTGACCCGCGCCCATGTGCAATCCCTGCCGCTGGCCACGGTGGCCGACCGCATCGCCGCACTGGGCGTGCCTGCGGATCAGGCCGAACTGTTCTGGAAAGTCGCCAAAGCCAACATCACCGTTCTGGCCGATCTGGAAGGCTGGTGGACCCTGTTCCGCGACGGCGCAACCCCGCTGGTCGATGCCGAGGATGTGGATTTCGTAGCGCAAGCCCTGACCCTGCTGCCCCCCAAACCCTGGACCCATGACACCTGGGGCCAGTGGACCGAAACCGTGAAACAGGCCACCGGCCGCAAGGGCAAAGGCCTGTTCCGCCCCCTGCGCCGCGCGCTGACCGGCCTTGATGCCGGGCCGGAAATGGCCGACGTGATGCCGCTGTTGCAGGTTCTGCCCAAGGTCTGATTGCCGATCCCCCCGCTTGCCAAACTAAGCCAGATTGCTTAGTATTGGCCAAGCGCACAGGGGGGCACCATGACAATTCCAAAGAACACGATCTGCATCTGGTACGACCGCGACGCCGAAGCAGCGGCGCGCTTTTGCGCCGCAACCTTCCCCGATTCGGCTGTCCAGTCCGTCCAGCATGCCCCCGGCGACTATCCTTCCGGCCACAAGGGCGATGTGCTGACCGTAAACTTCACCGTCTGCGGCATCCCCTGCCTTGGCCTGAACGGCGGCCCGGTGATCAGGCAAACCGAAGCCTTCTCCTTCCAGATCGCCACCGACACACAGGAAGAAACCGACCGCTACTGGAACGCCATCGTCAGCAACGGCGGCGCCGAGAGCATGTGTGGCTGGTGCAAGGACCGTTGGGGCCTGAACTGGCAGATCACCCCGCGCACGCTGTCTGAAGCGATGATGGCAGGCGGGGCCGAGGCAGAGCGCGCCTTTGCCGCGATGCTGACCATGCGCAAGGTCGACGTGGCGGCGATTGACAAGGCCCGCAAGGGAATGTGATCCAAGGGGAAACCAAGATGGGCAAACCGGGCTTCCGGCCCGCCGGAACCCCGAACTGCCCATCCTACAAGAGGGAACCTGATGACCAAGAACCCGAATGGCTATGGCGACCTGCCCGGCCAGCACGCCGCCTCCTACATCGCCGCTGGCAGCCCGCCTTGGGCCAGTGCCCCCCGCACCCCGCGTTTCGTCGACATGCTGACCGGCAGCCCCGCGCCGATGGACACCAGTGCCGCCGTCCTGTGGGATGAAACGAACCTCTACATCCACTTCTGGGCGCAGGAACCCGCCCTGACCGCCACGATGACCGAACGCGACGCTCTCTTGTTCTTTGAAAACGACCTTGAGATTTTCATCGACGGCGGTGATGCCTATTACGAGTTGGAATTCAACGCCATCGGCACCGTGTACGAGGTCTTCTTCCTCTGGCGCGACGCCCACAAGAAGGGCAGCCACTGGGACCAGCCCCGCTTTGACGTGCATAACCCGCAGGTCCACAGCTTTGGCGGCGATTACGAACGGAAGCCTGATAACTTCTGGACCGGGTCGCACCCGCGCGGCACGCGTTGGGCTTATCTGAATTATGACCTGCCGGGGTTGGAAGTGAAGGTCGCCGTGGACGGGGTGGTGAACGACCCCACGACCGTTGACCGTGGCTGGACAGCCGAGATTACCATCCCCTGGGCCGGACTGGCCGACCTGGCCGGTGGCCGCTCGCTTCCGCCCAAGGACGGTGACACCTGGGGCATCTTCATGGGCCGCTTCCAGCAGATCGCCACGCGGAACTCGGTGGTCACCGCCGGTTGGGCCGCGCACAAGTTCGGCGTGGCCGACACCCATGTGCCCGAATGCTTTACCCAAGTGACGTTTGACCGCCGCATCAAGGTGTGACGGACCTACTGCTGGCCAAAGGTCGCCAAATCTTTTCGAAAAGATTTGCAAAGTCCTTCGAAGGAATTTGGTCGGCCCGGGTGCAAGGGCGACCTTCGGCACCTGACCCGCTGATCTTGGGTCGTATTGCCCCCTTGTAGGATGGGCAGTTCGCCTTTCCCCCTTGGGAAAGGCGGTTTGCCCATCCCGGTCACCTCAGGCGTGGATGGCGCCCAGGCCACAAGCCAGCGCCGCCTCGCGCACCGCCTCGGAATAGGTCGGATGCGCATGGCTCGTCAGCGCCAGATCCTGCGCCGATGCGCCAAACTCCATCGCCACGCAAACCTCATGGATCAGATCGCCCGCGCCCGGCCCAATGATATGGCAGCCCAAGATCCGGTCCGTCGCCGCATCGGCCAGCAGTTTGACAAAGCCCTCCGCCTGAAACACCGCCTTGGCACGCGCATTGCCCATGAACGGGAACTTGCCCACCTTGTAGGCGCGGCCCGCCTCCTTCAACTGCTCCTCGGTCGCCCCCACCGTCGCCACCTCGGGCGAGGTGTAAACCACCCCCGGCACCAGCGCATAGGTCACATGACCCGACTTGCCCGCCAGAATCTCGGCCAGCGCCATGCCGTCATCTTCGGCCTTATGGGCCAGCATCGGCCCCACTATGGCATCGCCGATGGCATAGATCCCGGGAACCGAGGTGGCAAAGTGATCGGTCTTGATCTGCCCGCGCGGCAGCATCTCGACCCCCAGCGCCTCCAACCCCAAACCAGCCACAAACGGCCGCCGCCCGGTGGCGACCAGCACCACATCGGCGTCCAGCACCGTCTCGGCCTCGGTCTTGCGCGACTTGTAGGTGACCTGGGCCATTCCATCGACCGCGACGCCCTGCACGGCCGCGCCCATCACGAACTTCAACCCCTGCTTTTCCAGAATGCGCTTGAAGGCCTTGGCCACCTCGGCATCCATCCCCGGCGTGATGGCGTCCAGATATTCCACCACCGTCACCGCCGTGCCCAGACGGGCATAGACCGACCCCATCTCCAGCCCGATCACACCGGCCCCAATCACCACCATCGACTTTGGCACCGCCTCCAGTGCCAGCGCCCCGGTCGAGGTCACAACCACCTTTTCATCCACCACCACGCCGGGCAGCGACGAAGGCTCCGACCCCGTCGCAATCACGATGGCGCGGGCGGTGTGCACCTCGTCCCCCACCTTCACCTGCCCTGCAGCAGGAATGGACGCCCAGCCCTTCAACCAGGTCACCTTGTTCTTCTTGAACAGAAATTCGATGCCCTTGGTGTTGCCGTTCACCACATCCTGCTTATAGGCCTGCATCTTGGCCCAATCGACCACGGGTGCCCCGCCCATCAGACCCATCTTTTCGAAATTCTCATGCACCTCGTGCAGCGAATGCGTGGCGTGCAGCAGCGCCTTGGACGGAATGCACCCCACGTTGAGGCAGGTGCCGCCCAAAGTCTCGCGCCCCTCGACGCAGGCCACGTTCAGGCCCAGCTGTGCCGCATGGATCGCACAGACATAGCCGCCGGGCCCGCCGCCGATGATGATTGCGTCGAAATTGGCCATTGCGATCTCCTGTCGTGGGTGCTTCGGGGCGGTGCTTACCCAAAGACGGTGTCATTGTCCAATCCGGCGGGGCCCAAGCGCCCCACTGCGTCAGAGCAACGCAGCCACGATCATCGTGATGCTGGCCAACAACCCCACCCCCCAGATGGCCGAGCGCCAGGGCGACCAGCCGAACCAATAGGCGGGAATGTACAAGGCCCGCGCCGCCAGAAAGACCCAGGCGCAGGTCTGGGTCAACGCGCTGGACTGGCCGCCCAAGGTGACCACCACAACGGCCAGGGTGAACAGGATCAGCGCCTCGAACCCATTGTTCAGGGCCCGTTGCATGCGCCCGGTGCGGGCCGACAGGGGCCGTGGCGGCGCCATGTCACGCGGGCTGGTGGTGTATTTCACCCCCAGCTCCAAATTGGCCGGTGCGGCGAACAGCACAAACAGCACCACCTGCAACAGCCCGCTCAGGGCCAGCGCCGTCAATTCCGGGGTCATCATTGCCAAAACCTACTCTCTTGCCTGCGGTCGGATGGGATCAATCAGGTTGAACCGGGGGGTCACACGCCCCCCGGTCCAGGTTTTCAGAACACAAAGTTCCCGGCAACCGCCAGATCCGCGATTTCGATGTTTTCCACGATGATGTGGATCGTGGCAAAGTCGATCTGCACGTCATCGCCAAGATCGGTAAACGTCAGATCACTCAGGGACTTTGCCGATGAAATCTGAATGACATCCAGCCCTTCGGTAAAGTCGCGGATCGTGTCCAACCCGCCGCGCGGGTTGAAGATGAAGGTATCGGCCTGCCCGCCCCCAGTCAGAAAATCACGCCCCGTCCCGCCCGCCAGCCGGTCCGTGCCGCTGCCGCCATCCAGCCGGTCCGAACCGCTGCCGCCCAGCAACAGGTCGGTCGCCGCGCCGCCAAACAGCCGGTCATTGCCTGCCATCCCCGCCAACACCGATCTCACGACCCCCGGTGCGCCATACAGGTAATCCGTTCCGATATCGCCCATCAGCATTTCGGCATAAAGCCTGCCGTCCACCTTCCAGACCATGTCAGTGCCATCCAGCGGCGTCGGCAGTGTCGCCAGAACGCGCCCCTGATCATTGGTGATCGTCAGACCCGTCACATCGAAATTGCTCAGCAACGACGGGTCAATATCAGCGCCGGTTTCAAACAACCTCTCAACCTGCCGCAACAGGTCAAACACCAGCCTTGCCCCCTCACCCAAGCGGTCGGGAAACGTGCCGCTCAGCGCGATCGTCATGCCGTTCAGCGTCAAACTGGCCTCGGTGGCCGACACATGGACGCCAAACAGTTCGTCCGCACCATCAAACACCGCAAACCCGCCCACACTGAAGGCGTCAAGCTTGGTGAACAGGGCATTCCGCTCGGCCCGGGTCAGATTGAAAATATTGCCCAGATCCATGAACAAACCGCCCAGATCGAACAGTTCGGTAAAGCTCAGCGGCAGGTCGCCGTCGATATGGATCGACTGCGCCCCCGACGCCAGCACATAGCCGGACGCCGCCATGGACAGACTCAGCACCTCGGTGCCGTTGTGCAGGATGCGCACCTGGTTCAGCCCGCCGTTTGCGACGCCGGTGTTGATGGCATCCAACAACTCGGTCAGTGTCCCCACCGGCCCGATGCCCGACCCCGAAACCCGCATCTCAAAGGTATGGTCGACGAAATCATCCGGCGTGATACCCGGGATATACTCCCGCACCACCTGCGACACCCGGATCAGGGTCGAGGACAGTTGCAGCACCTGAAGATCACCAATCGCCTCGCCCTCGCTCATCAGGCTCAGCGGACCTGCGTGATCTAACTCCACCTGTGGCAGTTCTGTCGCGTTCTCCAGCGTCGTGAACACGGCCGAGTTCATCGTGACCAAACTCATCCTGTACCTCCTGAAATGACTTTGAAACTGGCTAGCATGCGGTGCAGACTCCATCAATGAAAATGCCTGCCATCGCCCTGTTCGCCTGCCTGACCGCCTGCACCGCCACCACCGGGCTGGAGGTGTCTGGCCAAGCCGCACTGGGCCAGATCGGCCATGTCGGCCCGACACTGGATCAGGCCCGGCGTGATTTTCTTGGCGGTGGCGGGCCCTTGGGCGGCAGCTTTGCCACCATCCCGGTCGATTACAGTCAGGGTGGCAATCTCGTGGGCACCCTCGCCCTTGTGCGGTCGGATGCGCTGACGGGCAATTTGCACCTTCGGTCACGGATCTATGCCGAACACAGCACCGTCGCGGCCCGTCTGCCAAATGGTCTGGGCGTGTTCACCGACCCGATGGAAGCCGCGATGTGGGCCAATGGGGTGGGCGGGGAAGTCTCGCTTGGCCGCGATCTGACCCTTCCCGGCGGCCAACAAGCCCAACTGGCCGCAGGTCTTGGGGTCAGCCGCGTCCAGTCACGGGTTCACCTGCAATCCGCCCTGATCGACCTGCGCGCGACCACCCGCATCACCCTGCCCTATGCCTCCCTGACCGCGCGCTATGCCCCGGTCACGGGGCCCGGCCTGCAAGCAGACATCCGCGCCTACAGCGCCGATCAGGTCGAATTGCGTCTGGGCCTTGTCCAGTCCTGGTGACCCTCACCACGGGATGCGCGCACCCTGCCAATCATAAAACCCGCCACTGTCCGCCGGGGTCAGGCCACCCAGCACCTGCAACAAATGCCCCGCCGCCTCCGTCGGGGTCATGGCGGCATGGCCTCCGCGATAGGCAGCCGTCAATCCGGTGTCCACCGTGCCCGGATGCAGCGTCACCACCACCGACTGTGGATGCGACCGCGCCACCTCGATCGCGGCGGTGTGGATCAGCTGGTTCAACGCCGTCTTGGCCGCCCGGTAGGAATACCAGCCCCCCAAACCATTGTCGCCAATCGCCCCCACCCGCGCCGAAAGGGCGGCAAAGCGCACAGGCCCATCCTTGGGCATCAGCCGCAACGCATGTTTCAACACCAACAGCGGCCCCATGGCGTTCAGCGCGAACTGCGCCGCCAGCGCCTCGGGCGTCACGGCCCGCAATGATTTTTCTGGGCGGTGCGGGCCCAGTTCCAAGGCCCCCGTCGCCACCAGAACCGTATCATATGGCCCCTCCAGCCCGCCCATCACCCGCGCAATGCTGCCCTCATCCGTCAGGTCCAGCCCGCTATAGCGCCGTGACAGCGACGTCACCCGCGCACCCTGCCCCGCCGCCTCGGCCACCAGCGCCGCCCCGATACCGCCCGACGCCCCGATCACCAACACGTTCTGCATGATACCCTCCGTTTGACCGGACCTAGCCCGCCTCGCGCCTGCGGCAAGGCCCCGCCCGCCCGAACGGAAATCCCGCCACCCCGCACTTTCAGCGTTGGCGCGGGCCTTGAATGCAGGCTAAACCATACCCTGGCGGACCCTTGATCCGCCCAAGGGGGACATGGGTTTGGTCGACATTCGCGTGCTGCAAGAGGATCAGATCACGGCACATCTGGGCGATGTGGCGGCATTGCGGCTGGCCGTGTTTCGCGACTGGCCCTATCTCTACGATGGCCAGTTGGAGTATGAGCGTCAATATGTCGCCACCTACCGCGATACGCCGGGGTCCTTGCTGGTGGGCGCCTTTGACCTTGACCACCTCGTCGGCGCCTCCACCTCAACCCCGCTCGAGGAGTTGAGCGCCGAATTCGCCGCCCCCTTCAGCGCGCGCGGCATCGCCCGCGACCGCGTGCTGTGGGGGCCTGAATCCGTGCTGCTGCCCGCCTATCGCGGCCAGGGCATCGGCCACCGCTTCTTTGACCACCGCGAGGCGCATGCCCGCACCCTTGGCCGCAGCCATGTGGCCTTCGCCTCCATCCTTCGGCCAGACACCCACCCCGCACGGCCACCCAATGCCCGCACCAATGACGCCTTCTGGCAGGGCCGCGGTTATGCCCCGATGGAGGGGGTCCGCGTCGAGTTTGAGTGGCGCGATGTGGGCGGCACCGAGGAGACGGTCAAGCAGTTGCAGGTCTGGTGGAAGGCGCTTTAGGCGAAGGTCCGGTTTGGCAACCCACCTTCCGCCGCAAGTGCGCGACAAACCTTTCGAGTCGGTAAACGCAAATCGGCAAACCACTGATATAAAAAGATATCCCACACATTTCACGCGTGGAACGCCCCGCTTTTACAGGGCCAAAACCGGCGGAAACGCGTTCATGTCGGCAAAGGTGCAAAAGGCCGGGCGGGCCAGATGCATCACCGGCACCCGGGCCTGAAACGCCCCCGTCAGGTCCTGCAACGCGGTCCGGTACAGGGCCACAGCCTCGACCGGCGGCCATTGCAGGGCATAGGCCATTGTCGTGTGGAACCCATACTCATCATGGGTCGGCACCCGCAACCCCAGGGCCTGCGCCAACCCATCCCGCCAGGCACGGGCATTGCCCTCGTCCCGCTGCGTCGCCCCCGTCAGGTGCAACCCAAAGGGCGTCACCTCGACCACCCGCAT
>CAMDHB010000067.1 GCA_945897655.1 Pseudorhodobacter antarcticus | reverse complement strand
GTCGCCAAGCTCGCTGCGATACAGGATCTCGACCGCCCCCTTGGCCCCCATCACGGCAATTTCCGCCGTGGGCCAGGCATAGTTGAAATCGCCCCGCAGATGCTTGGACGCCATCACATCATAAGCCCCGCCATAGGCTTTGCGGGTGATCACCGTCACCTTGGGCACCGTCGCCTCACCATAGGCAAACAGCAGCTTCGCCCCATGCTTGATGACGCCGCCCAACTCCTGTGAAACCCCCGGCAGGAACCCCGGCACATCGACCAGCGTCAGAAGCGGAATTTCAAACGCATCGCAAAACCGCACGAACCGCGCGGCCTTGCGGCTGGCGTCAATGTCCAGACAGCCCGCCAACACCATCGGCTGGTTCGCCACCACCCCCACCGACTGCCCCTCGATCCGGATGAACCCCGTCACGATATTGGCCGCATAATCCCGCTGGATTTCAAAGAAATCACCCTCATCGGCCAACTTGGTCACCAATTCCTTGATGTCATAGGGCTGGTTGGGGTTTTCCGGGATCAGCGTATCCAAGGACGGCTCCAGCCGCGCCGGATCGTCAAAGAACGGCCGCACCGGCGCCTTCTGCCGGTTGTTCAGCGGCAGGAAATCAATCAACCGCCGCGCCTCGGACAGGATTTCGACGTCATTCTCATAGGCCCCGTCGGCAACCGAGGACCGCTTGGTATGCGTGGCCGCCCCCCCCAACTCCTCGGCCGTCACCACCTCATTCGTCACGGTCTTGACCACATCAGGCCCGGTGACGAACATGTAGGAGGACTCTTTCACCATAAAGATGAAATCCGTGATCGCAGGGCTATACACCGCCCCGCCAGCACAAGGCCCCATGATCAGCGATATCTGCGGCACCACGCCCGACGCCAGAATGTTGCGCTGAAACACCTCGGCATAGCCCGCCAGCGACGCAACACCTTCCTGAATCCGCGCACCGCCGGAATCGTTCATCCCCACGACCGGCGCACCGTTCTGAATGGCCATGTCCATGATCTTGCAGATCTTCTTGGCATGCGTCTCGCTCAAGGACCCACCGAAGACCGTGAAATCCTGGCTATAGACATAGATCAGCCGCCCGTTCACCGTGCCCCATCCGGTGACCACGCCGTCCCCGCTGGGCCGGTCAGCCTCCATGCCGAAATCATGCGACCGATGCGCCACGAACATGTCGAACTCTTCAAAACTGCCCTCGTCCAACAGCAGTTCCACCCGCTCGCGTGCGGTCAGCTTGCCCTTGGCATGCTGCGCCTCGACCCGGCGCGCACCGCCCCCGGCCCGCGCCGCCTCGCGCCGCTTCTCCAGTTCCTCAACAACATTCATCTGTCCCGTCCCCCGGTTTTCAGCCACCATAAGGGCGCCTTGTGTCGCCATAAAGCAAAAACAACCCTCCCTTGGCAATCTGCCCCCCGTTCCAGGGGTTCCCATCCTGACCACCGGCTTGCTGATCGCCTCCAATACCGTCATCCCCTTCACCCTTTGCGTCAAAGAACCGCTCAGTTGGATGCGCGCCTTGGGATTTGGCTTCATCTGCCTTGGCGCATAGGTCATCTTCCATGAATGGACCTGATGGCCGCTTGCACGAATGCGCGGGCTTGGCTAACAGGGAATTGCAACCCTGAAGGAATGCGCAATGCAGATTAACGGCCAGCTCAAAGCAAAATGCCCGCCGCCATTTCTGGTAAACATCTTGCGCGATCCTGACGCGATGATGCAGCTTTTGCCTGCCGGTTCCGTACTTGAGAAATCGCCCGACGACACCTATAAATTCTCGGTGGTCAAATCCATCGGCCCTCTCCGCCTGACCCTGCCCGGCATCCTGACCATCACGCCCACCGGCCAGGGCCACGGCCAGACCATGACCGTCCTGGCCTCTCATATGATTGGCGGCAAGGTGGACATGAAACTGCGCATCAACATCTTCCGTGCCGAAGGGCAGACCAACATGACCTATGATGGCGATCTGGACGCCACCGGTCTTGCCGGCCGCATCCTGAAAGAGCATCGCACACGCTTGAACGGGGCCGTCAAAGCCTCGTTCTTCCGCCTGAAACTGCATGCCGAGCGTGAATTTGCCAAAAAGCGCGCCCTGGCCCAGAACGCTACCGCTGCCGCTCCCGCCAGTTCGGATTGATCCACGGCTCCAGGTTCGACCGCGCCAGCATCCCCTTGCCCAAGATATGATCCGCCGCCTTCTCGCCCGTCATGATCGACGGCGCATTCAGGTTGCCATTGGTGACCTGCGGGAAGATCGAGCTGTCCGCCACCCGCAGCCCCTCAACCCCGATCACCCGGCATTCCGGGTCCACCACCGCCATAGGGTCATCCCGCCGCCCCATCCGCATCGTCCCGCAGGGGTGATAGGCGCTTTCCACATGCTCCCGGATGAACGCATCCAATTCGGCATCGCTTTGCACCGCATCCCCCGGCTGGATCTCGCTCTTCACATAGGGCCGCATCGCCTCTTGCCCGAAAACCTCACGCGTCAGGCGAATGGCGGTCCGGAAATCCTCCAGGTCAGCGGGGTCTGACAGATAGTTGAACAAGATCTTCGGCGGGTCACGCGGGTCCGCCGACCGCAGCGTGACCGACCCCCGCGACCGTGACCGCATCGGCCCGGTATGCACCTGAAACCCGTGGCCATGCGCACTTGCCTTGCCGTCATAGCGCACCGCAATCGGCAGGAAATGGTACTGCAAATCGGGATACTCGATCCCGGCCTTCGAACGGATAAACGCGCAAGCCTCAAACTGATTGCTCGCCGCCAACCCCTTCTTCGTCAACATCCACTGCGCCCCAAGCAACGCCTTGCCCCAGATGTTCCAGTATTTATACAGGGTTATCGGCTGGCTCGCCGCAAATTGCAGATACAGTTCCGGATGGTCCTGCAAATTCGCCCCCACCCCCGGACGGTCCGCCACCACCGCAATCCCATGCTGCGCCAACTGCGCTGCATCCCCAATCCCCGACAACAGCAATATCTTCGGGCTGTTGATGCTGGACGCCGACACGATCACCTCGCGCCGCGCCGCAATCACCTGCACCTCAGTCCCGCGCGACACCTCAACCCCCGTGGCGCGACCATTCTCAATAACCACCCGCCGGGCAAAGGCGTTATAAACCTGCACATTGCCGCCCTTCAGCGCCGGTTTCAGATAGGCATTCGCCGCCGACCAGCGCTGCCCCTTCCAGATCGTCGCCTCGAACGGGCCGAACCCTTCCTGCGCCTGCCCGTTGTAATCCCGCGTCACAGGATAGCCCGCCTGCCGCCCCGCCTCGATGAACGCGTCAAACAGCGGGTTATCCCGTGGCCCCCGCGTCACATGTAGTGGCCCGTCATTCCCCCGCCACGTCGCGTCCCCCTCATCGCCGTGCCAGTTCTCCATCCGCTTGAAATAGGGCAACACATCGGCATAGGCCCAGCCATGCGCCCCCATCTCATCCCAGGTGTCATAATCCCGCGCATGGCCCCGCACATAGACCATTCCGTTGATGCTGGACGACCCGCCGATCACTTTGCCCCGTGGCGTGGCCAATCGCCGCCCGTTCAAATGCGGCTCGGGTTCGGTCTGAAACCCCCAGTCATAGCGCTTCATGTTCATCGGATAGGACAGCGCCGCCGGCATCTGGATCAGCGGCCCCGCATCGGTGCCGCCCTCCTCGATCACCACCACCTTCATCCCGGCCTGACCCAACCGGTAGGCAATCGCCGACCCGGCCGAGCCTGACCCGATGATCACATAATCCGCTTCGTGAATTGCCTGCATCCCTAGTCTTCCGTTCCTTCCAGACAGGCGCTGAACCGGGCAAAGGGAATGTTCCCCCCCGTGGCCAGCACCAAAACCCGTTTACCCGCCACGGGCACCTGCCCCCCCAGCGCCGCCGCCAGCGCCACCGCGCCTGAGGGTTCAAGGACCAGCTTCAACACCTCAAACCCCGTCCGCATCGCATGCCGCACGCCATCGTCATCCACCGCCAACCCCCTCACCCCCGCAGCCTGACAGGCCGCAAAAGTCGCCTCACCCGGCATCGTCGCCTGCAAGGCGTCACAAATCGTCACCCCCCCGGTCACCCTTTGCCGCGACCCCGCCCGCAGGCTGACCCCCATCCCGTCATACCCAACCGGCTCCACCCCATAGATCTCGGCCTCAGGACAGGCATTGCGGATGGCCAACGCAAGCCCGCCCATCAAGCCACCCCCGCCCACCGGGCAAAACACAATATCGGGCGCAGACCCGGCCTCGGCCATCTGCTCCAACGCCTCCAGCCCCGCCCCCGCCTGCCCCGCCACGATCATCGGGTCATCAAAGGGATGCAGCAGCGCCAATCCCTCACGCTCCGCCGTGTCCCGCGCCAGGGCCGAGGCTGCCTCCTCACGCGGCCGCTCCCCATGCTCCGACAGGATCACCCTTGCCCCAAACCCCTCGGTCGCCCGCCGCTTCATCTCGGGCGCATCCACCGGCATCACGATGGTCACCGGCACCCCCAACTCGCGCCCCGCCAGCGCCAACCCTTGCGCAAAATGGCCCGAGGAATCGGCAACCACCCCCCGCTTGCGCGCCGCATCGTCCAGACAGGACAACCGCCAGAACGCCCCCCGCAGCTTGAACGACCCCGCCCATTGCAGGTTTTCCGCCTTGACGAAAAACCGTGTGGCCCCCGACGCTTGCGCCAGTGCCTCCGCCTCCAGCAAGGGCGTGCGCCGCGTGCTGGCTTGCGTCACGACATAGGCCGCCCCCAGATCGGCAGGGTTCGGTACATAGTCCGGTGCCATCGTCATTGCTGCTTCCCCCTTATCTGACAATTCACATACTCCATCGCCGTTGCCACCGCCGCCGCCCCATCCGGCGCGCCCGATTTCAACCCCTCGCGCAGGTACAGCCCGTCAATCAGCGCTGCCAAGCATTCCGCCAACGCCTCGGCCTTTGAGCCCGCCAAGGGCCGCAACCCCGAGAGCAGGTTTGACCGCAGCCGCTGCTGATAGATGGCCAACAACCGCCGCGCCTGCGGCACAGTCTGCGCCAACACCCAGAAATTCAGCCAGGCCCCCACCGCCTCGCGCCGGAAATTGGCGGGGCTGAAGGACGCCGCCAGAACCGCCTTGACCCGTCCCTGCGGCCCTTCGGCCAGCGCGAGCGCCCCCCGCACCTCGGCCCCGTACAGCGTCAGGATATGGCGCATCGCCGCCAGAAACATATCCTCTTTTGACCCGAAATAATGATGCGCCAGCGCGCTGGACATGCCCGCCCGTTTGGCAATCTGGCTAACGGTCACATCCAAAGACCCTGCCCGCCCGATCTCGGTGATCGTGGCTTTGACCAGTGCCGCCTTTCGAATAGGCTCCATCCCCAGCTTCGGCATCGCGCCCCCGTCGCATGTGTGCGGGCAGACGCTAACGCGCAGGTTATTGACTCGTCAATCAACAATAATCCAGGCAGTCGGCCCTGCCCCAGCACGGACAAACATTTCCACCCGGTTAATGCTCGGCGTCAAACCCTTGCTTTAAAAGAGTTTCTTCAACCTTTCACGCGTGGAACACCCTCACTCCACCACATCATCCGTCTTCTTGGCCGCAGCTTTCTTGACCACCGGCTTCTTCACCGCCGCCTTTTTTGCCGGGGCCTTCTTGGCAGGCGCAGCCTTCACTGCCGCCACCTTCTTCACCGGGGCCTCCTTCTTGAACGGGGCCGCCTTCTTGACCGGGGCCGCCTTCTTCTCCGCCGCAGGCTTGCGCACAGCCTTCTTGGGCGACTTGCCCGCCTTCTCGGCCACCAAAGCGACAGCCTCCTCCATCGTCACCGTCTCGGGGGCCAACTCCTTGGGCAGGGTCGCGTTGACCTTGCCCCACTTCACATAGGGCCCATACTTGCCCGGCATCACCAAGACCGGCCCGCCATCCGGATGGACCCCCAGATCCCGCAAAGGCTCTGCCGCCGCCGTCCCGCCCCGCCGCCCCGCCGCCTTCTGCGCAAGAACCTCGACCGCTCGGTTCATCCCGATGGTGAAGACCTCCTCCACATCCGGAATGTTCGCGTAGACCGCGCCGTGCTTGACATAGGGCCCGAACCGCCCAATCGCCGCCTCAATCACCACGCCGTCCTCAGGATGCATCCCCACGATGCGCGGCAAGGACAGCAACTCCAACGCCCGCTCCAGCGTCAAGGCATCCGCCGCCCACCCCTTTGGCAACGACGCACGCGGCGGCTTCGGCGCCTCCTCCGACGCCTCCCCCCGCTGAACATAGGGGCCAAACCGCCCCGTCCTCAGGCTGATCTCAACCCCCTGATCCAGCCCCAGGATCCGCCCATCCGCCGAGCCGCCCTCATCCCCACCCGAAATCGCCCGGGTAAAGCGGCACTCAGGATAGTTTCCACACCCAATGAACGCCCCGCCCGACCGCGCCGTTTTCAGATGCAGCTTCCCCGTCCCACAAGTCGGGCAAATCCTCGGGTCCGACCCGTCAGCCCGCACCGGATAGAGATGCGGCGCCAGAAACTCGTCAATCTTGTCCAGCACCTCGGAAATCCGCAGGTCCGCCGTCTCCGCCACGGCAGCCGAGAAGTCGCGCCAGAACCGCGTCAGAACCTCTTTGTAATCGCGCTCCCCGGCGGAGACATCATCCAGCTCCGTCTCCAGATCAGCCGTGAAATCATACTCCACATAGCGGCGGAAAAAGTTGGTCAGAAACGCCGTCACCAACCGCCCCTTGTCCTCGGGGATCAGCCGGTTCTTTTCTTTCCGCACATATTCGCGGTCCTGAATCGTGGTGATGACGGACGCATAGGTCGAAGGCCGCCCAATCCCCAACTCCTCCATCCGCTTGACCAGCGTGGCTTCGGAATAGCGCGGCGGCGGCTGGGTGAAATGCTGCTCAGGGTGAACCCGGCGCTTTTCCACACCCTCGCCCTGCATGATCTGCGGCAGCCGGGCGTCATCGCCATCCTCGTCGTCGCGCCCCTCCTCGTACACCTTCAAGAACCCGTCGAACAACACGACCTGACCATTGGCCCTGAGGCCCACCTGCCCATCCGGGCTCACCACATCCACCACCGTCCGCTCCAACCGCGCCGCCGCCATCTGGCTCGCAATCGTCCGCTTCCAGATCAGGTCATACAACTTCCGCTGATCCGCCTCGGCCAGCTTCAACGACTCCGGCGTCGCCGACATCTCGGTCGGGCGAATGCACTCATGCGCCTCCTGAGCGTTCTTGGCCTTGTTTTTGTACATCCGCGGCGCATCCGGCACATAGGCCGCGCCAAACTGGCGGGTAATCTCGGCACGCGCCGCCATCACCGCCTCGGGCGCCATGTCGATGCCGTCGGTCCGCATATAGGTGATATGCCCTGCCTCATACAGCCGCTGCGCCGCCGACATGCAAACCTTGGCCCCCATGCCAAACTTGCGGCTCGCCTCCTGCTGCAAGGTCGAGGTCATGAACGGCGCAGACGGATTGCGCGCCGCAGGCTTCGATTCCACCGCCTGCACCTTGAAGCTGCGGCTGTTCACCGCCGCCACCGCCAATTCCGCCACAGCCGCCGTCGGAATATCGAACTTGTCCAGCTTTTTCCCGCCCAACAGAACCAGCCGCGCCTCGAACTGCTGCCCCCTTGGCGTCTCTAGCGTGGTCGTCACCGTCCAGAACTCCCGCGCGCCGAACGCCTCGATCTCCATCTCGCGCTCGACGATCAGCCTCAGGCACACCGACTGCACCCGCCCGGCCGACTTGGCCCCCGGCAGCTTGCGCCACAGAACCGGCGACAGGGTGAACCCCACCAGATAATCCAGTGCCCGGCGGGCCAGATATGCCTCAACCAGCGGCACATCCACCTGACGCGGGTTCTTCATCGCCTCGGTCACGGCCGCCTTGGTGATCGCGTTGAAGGTGACACGGCTGACCTTCTTGCCCTTCTTCAGCGACCCCGCCAAAGCCTCCTGCAAATGCCAGGAAATCGCCTCGCCCTCGCGGTCAGGGTCAGTCGCCAGAATCAGCTCATCATCGGTTTTCAGCGCCTCGGTGATCGCCTTGATATGTTTGCGACTGTCCGCCGCAACCTCCCAGGTCATCGCGAACCCGTCATCCGGGTCGACCGAGCCATCCTTGGGCGGCAGGTCCCGAACATGGCCATAAGACGCCAGCACCGTATAGCCAGGCCCCAGATATTTGTTGATTGTCTTGGCCTTGGCCGGAGATTCAACGACGACAACTGGCATGAATATCCCTTTTCACCGGCCTCAAGACCCGCCCTTGGATGGCGCGGCAAGATGTGATGCATCGCTCGGGAATGTCAACCGGGCGGATTTGCGCACCCAAGCCCGAGCCTATGGCCAACGGCCAGAGGTGAGACAGGAACCACGCGGCTGAAAGCCGCTCCGCAAGGTTACCCCGGTCAGGACATCCGCGACAACAGCCCCCCCGACTGCCGCTGGATCAGCCCGTCCAACTCCAGCGTCACCAGTTCAGGCAGGACCGTGGCTGCCGGAACATCCAGATCGCGAATCAACTGATCTTCCGCCACCGGACTTGGCCCCAGCCTGGCCAGGATCATGTTGTGCAGCGCCGTCACCTCCCGCAACGGCCGCGCCGCAGGCGTGGGCACCGGCACATCCAGCGGCACCACCCGCGTCCCCTGAACCTCGATCTGCAAGGCATCCAGAATATCCTGCGCAGACCGCACCAACACCGCCCCGTCCCGGATCAGCCGGTTGCACCCCGCCGCGCGCGCATCAAACGGATGGCCCGGCACCGCAAACACCTCGCGGCCCTGCTCCAGCGCCGCCTCCGCCGTGATCAGCGACCCCGATTTCGCCGCAGCCTCCACAACCACCACCGCCCGCGCCAGACCGGATATGATTCGGTTCCGCATCGGGAAATGCCTTGTCTGCGGCTCCAACCCCATCGGCTGCTCGGACACCCGGCAACCCCGCGCCAGAATCTCCGCCGCAAGCCCCGCATTCTCGGCCGGATAGATGTGATCCACCCCCCCAGCCTGCACCGCAACCGTGCCCGTGCCCAACGCCGCCTGATGCGCCTCCGCATCCACGCCCCGCGCCAGCCCTGACACCACGACCAGACCCGCCGCGCCCAAAGTCTCCCCCACCCGCCGCGCCATCCGCAACCCCAGCGACGACGCCGACCGCGCCCCCACCAGCGCAATCATTGGCCGCGCCAGCAGCCCCACATCGCCTTGCGCCCACAAAACCGGCGGCGCATCCGCGATTTCCCTCAACAGCGCAGGATACGCCCCAACCCCCCAGCGCAACATCACCGCCCCCGCCGCCCGCGCCGCCTTCATCTCGGCCACCACCACGCCCATCGGGCACAGTTCGTAATTCTCAACCCCAGCCGCCTTGGCAATCTCAGGCAGCGCCCGCAACGCCTCCGCCGCCGACCCATGCTCGGCCATCAGCTTGTGGAACGTCGCAGGCCCGATCCGCCGCGACCGGATCAGCCGCAACCAATCCGCCGGGTCATCGTCCTGGGGTGCCGCATAACCGGGCGTCGTCTGTCGTGATGCAACTGCCATGCTGATCTCCTGCCGCCACCCTTCCCGCAGAATGATTAACGCTAGATGAATCACCCCCGGAAATCCGCCCAACCGCAGATCACCATTGAAGCCGGCCCCAAAGTTTGATCAAATATGCCAACCGTAAGGAGCCCCAGATGAACAACGCCGATATCGCCCGCCGCCGCACCGATGCCATCTCCACCGGGATTGGCGTGCAAACCCAGATCTATGTCGACCGCGCCCTGAATTCCGAGGTGTGGGACATCGAAGGCAACCGTTATATCGACTTCGCCGCCGGCATCGCCGTTGTGAACACCGGCCACTGCCACCCCAAGGTGATGGCCGCCGTGACCGAACAGATGTCGCGCTTCACCCACACCTGCCACCAGGTGCTGCCGTATGAAAACTACGTACGCCTGGCCGAACGCCTGAACTCTCTGGTCCCCGGTGACTGGCCCAAGAAAACCGTCTTCGTCACCACCGGGGCCGAGGCCATCGAAAACTCCATCAAGATCGCCCGCATCGCCACTGGCCGCAACGCCGTCATCGCCTTTGGCGGCGCCTTCCACGGCCGCACCTTCCTCGGCATGTCCCTGACCGGCAAGGTCGAACCATACAAAAAGGGCTTCGGCGCCATGATGCCCGACGTCTTCCACGTCCCCTTCCCTCAGGAAGTACACAACATCACCACCGCCGACGCGATGGCCGGCATCACCAAGCTCTTCAAAGCCGACCTCGACCCCTCCCGCGTCGCCGCCATCATCTTTGAACCCGTCCAGGGCGAAGGCGGCTTCTACCCCGCCCCCGCCGACCTCGTCCGCGCCATCCGCAAGCTGTGCGACGACCACGGCATCGTCATGATCGCGGATGAGGTCCAAACCGGCTTCGCCCGCACCGGCAACATGTTCGCGATGGAAGGCTACGGCGTCGCCGCCGACATCACCACCATGGCCAAGGGCCTCGCCGGCGGCCTGCCCCTCGCCGCCCTGACCGGCAAGGCGAGCCTCATGGACGCCGCCCACCCCGGCGGCCTCGGCGGTACCTACGGCGGCAACCCCTTGGGGATAGCCGCCGCCAATGCCGTCCTTGACGTGATCGAGGAAGAGCAGCTCTGCTCCCGCGCCAACGAACTTGGCTCCCGCCTGAAACAACACCTCGAAATGATCCGCGCCACCACGCCCGAGATCGTCGACATCCGCGGCCCCGGCTTCATGGTCGCCGTCGAATTCGCCAACCCCTCCAACCACGAACCCGACGCAGCCTTCACCACCCGCGTGCGGGTCGAGGCCCAAAAACGCGGCCTGATCTTGCTGACCTGCGGCGTCTACGGCAACGTGGTACGGTTCCTCGCCCCGATCACCATCCCGGATGCCCATTTCAAGGAAGCGATGGGGATTCTGGAAGAGTCGGTTAAAGCCGCCCGCGCCGCCTAAGCTGTGCGTCAAAAGCGCACCCTACCCCGCGTAGGGTGCGCGTTCATTGCGCACCCTACGGTGGAGGCTTCAAAAGAGAGATGCGCTGAAGCACACCCGGCTCGCAACCAGTCCCACCACCCCACCAGTCATTTCCGTTCTCCGATTTTAAGTTCTAGCACTGCGTCGCTCCCTGTAGCCGTTTTCGCATAAGCGGCAACACCCAGTATCTTCCCACGATCAACCCAGACTTGAATTTGCCTGGCACTATCTCCACCTGGAAAAATGTATGCGATTCCAACGCGCTTCATTGCGCCTCGAATTTTGCGCTCCACGCAAAGTGCATACTTGGAAGCATTATAGCCGGGCACAATTTCAACAGAGTCTCGATCCTTGCAACTGTCTCTTGCCACTTCTAGCGTATCTGCAAGCAACTGAGATGCAAAGCCGTAAGCTATCCGGCGTAACTTGGGTCGCTCCTCTGGTGGAACTCCGAATTCGAGAACGTCAGGACCGGTGCCGACTGACGCCTCTTTTCCGTAAAATGAAAGGGAGCAACCACTCTGATCAACTACAGAGAATTCGGGTTGTGTTGAGTCGGACTCAAGTGAGACCATCTGGATCACAAATCCCACTCCTGTAGCCACAGTCCTTCCAGCTCTCCCACGGCAAGTAAAGCTGCTCGCCAAACTCGGATCGATGATTGTTTGAAATACGGGAGTTGAAGGCTCCGCTAAAACCTGAGATGGAAGCAATAGAAGGCCCAAAATCAGCAGCAACTGTAGGGTGGGGTTCCACCCCACCACCCACCCATAACTCCAACACCCATTCCGACCACCCAAACCCCACCCCCGAATCGCCACAAGCACAT
>CAMDHB010000066.1 GCA_945897655.1 Pseudorhodobacter antarcticus | reverse complement strand
GGTTCTGGTTTCGAACGGCACGCTGCGCAAGGGCGACATCTTTGTTGTGGGCGAGCAGTGGGGCAAGGTCCGCGCGCTGGTCAACGACAAGGGCGAGACTGTGACCGAGGCTGGGCCGTCGGTTCCGGTCGAGGTGCTGGGTCTGTCGGGCACACCGCATGCAGGTGACACGCTGAACGTGGTGGAAACCGAGGCGCAGGCGCGGGAAATCGCGGACTATCGTTCGAAGACCACCAAGGACAAGCGGGCTGCTGTTGGGGCTGCTACTACGCTGGAACAGCTGATGGCCAAGGCCAAGGCGGACCAGTCGGTTGCAGAACTGCCGGTGCTGGTGAAAGCGGACGTGCAGGGTTCGGCGGAAGCCATCGTGCAGGCGCTGGAGAAGGTTGGCAACGAAGAGGTGCGGGTGCGGGTGCTGCATTCCGGGGTTGGTGCGATCACCGACACGGATGTGGGTCTGGCCGAAGCCTCGGGGGCGCCGATCATCGGGTTCAACGTGCGCGCCAATGCGACGGCGCGAGCGTCGGCCACGCAAAAGGGTGTGGAAATCCGCTATTACTCGGTCATCTATGATCTGGTGGATGACATCAAGGCGGCGGCGTCAGGCTTGCTGAAAGCCGAAGTGCGCGAGACGTTCATTGGCTATGCGCGTATCCTGGAGGTCTTCAAGGTGTCGGGTGTGGGCCAGGTTGCAGGTTGCCTGATCACCGAGGGCATTGCGCGCCGGTCGGCTGGGGTGCGGTTGCTGCGGGATAACGTGGTGATCCATGAGGGCACGCTGAAGACGCTGAAACGCTTCAAGGACGAGGTCAAGGAAGTGATCTCGGGTCAGGAATGCGGGATGGCGTTTGAGCGGTATGAAGATATCCGCAAGGATGACGTGATCGAGATCTTCGAGCGGGAAGAGATTCAGCGCACGTTGGCGTAAGGGAGTCGGGGTTAACCCCGACCTACGCAAAGGGCCCGGGGGAAACCTCGGGCCTTTTTGCTTTATAGCCAGTCGCGCAGAATGGGGATCAGGGGCAGGTCGGCGGGGGGCATGGGGTAGTCGCGCAAGGCGCTGGGGCGGACCCAGGCGAGGGTTTGGCCTTCGCGGGGGCTGGGGATGCCATCCCAGCGGCGGCAGGCAAAAAGCGGCATCAGCAGGTGGAAATCGGGGTAGCTGTGGCTGGCGAAGGTCAGGGGGGCGAGGCAGGACGACCAGGTGTCGATGCCGATTTCCTCTTTGAGTTCGCGAATCAGGGCCTGTTCGGGTGTCTCACCGGGTTCGACCTTGCCGCCGGGGAATTCCCAAAGGCCGGCCAAGGATTTGCCGGGGGGGCGTTGGGCCAGCAGGATGCGGCCTTCGGGGTCGATCAGGGCGACGGCTGAGACGAGCAAGGTTTTCATTGAGAGCCCTTGTTGATGCCCCCGGGGGTTTCACACCCCCGGACCCAAAGCGCAAAGTCCGAAAGGACTTTGTCGCGATGTGGAGTATTTGGGCCGAAATGAATGTCAGGAGCGGTAGTCGGCGTTGATTTCGATGTAGCGGGCAGTGAGGTCGCAGGTCCAGACTGAGCGGTTGGATTTGCCTAGCCCCATGTCGACACCGATCACAAGTTCGGGTTGCAGCATGTAGGCAGCGCCGTCTTCCTCGCGGTAGTCGGGGTCGCGCCAGCCGTTTTTGGCGACCGTGATGTCGCCAAAGCGGATCGTCAGGCTGTCGCGGTCAGCCTGCGCGCCCGATTTGCCGATGGCGGCGACGATACGGCCCCAGTTCGGGTCCTGGCCTGCGATGGCGGTCTTGACGAGGGGGGAATTGGCGATGGCGAGGGCGACCTTGTGGGCGTCGTCGTCGGTGGCGGCGCCGGTCACGCGGACCTCGACGAATTTGGTGGCGCCTTCACCGTCGCGGACGACCTGGTGGGCGAGGTTGCGCATGACGTCGTGCAAGGCGGCCTCAAACGCCTTCAGGACCGGGCCTTTGGGCGGGGCGGCGGGGGAGAGGCCGGTGGCGGCGAGGAGGAGCGTGTCGGAGGTGGAGGTGTCGCTGTCAACGGTGATGGAGTTGAAGGTGGCGTCGACGTGTTTGGACAGGAGGCGTTGCAGGGCGTTGGCGGTGATCTTCGCATCGGTGAAGATATAGACCAGCATCGTGGCCATGTCGGGGGCGATCATGCCCGAGCCTTTGGCGATGCCTGCGATGTGGATCGGCCCGCCCTCGCCCGCGATGGTGGCCGATGCGCCCTTGGGGAAGGTGTCGGTGGTCATCATGGCTTGGGCCGCCATGTCGATGGCATCGTCGCTGAGATCGGCCACCAGTTGCGGGATGACGGTGGTGATGCGGTCATGTGGCAGGGGTTCGCCAATGACCCCGGTCGAGGAGGAGAACACCCGGGTGGCGGGGAGGCCCAGGGCCGCGGCGGTGGCGGTGGTGACGGCGGCAACAGCCTCCTCCCCCACCTGACCGGTGAAGGCGTTGGAGTTTCCGGAGTTCACGATGATGGCGGCACCGATGTCGGCGGGGGCCTTGACGGCCAGTTTGGCCTGACAATCGCGCACGCAGGCCGAGCGGGTGGTGGAGCGGGTAAAGACGCCCGCCATTGCGGTGCCGGGGGCCAAGCGGATCAGCATCACGTCGCGGCGGTTCTTGTAGCGCACCCCGGCTTCGCAGGCCGCGAATTCCACCCCGGCGATTCGGGGCAGGTCGGGGAAGGTGGCGGGGGCAAGGGGGGAGACGGGTTTGGCCTTCTTCGGCGGGACGGCAGGAATAGCCGCCTCACGCAGCAGTTTAAGCTGCTTTTTCATTGCCTTTGCTTCGGCTTTCCAATCGGTCTTTGCCATAGCCGTCTCCTTGGTGCGGGATCACTTGTCCAGCAGAGTTAGGTCCTTGATCACCGCGGGGTCAATCACAGTCTCGGTGCGGGTAATCTGGGCTGCATCCGTGACAGATTTGATAAAGTCACCAATTGCCGTCTTTTGCAATTCCGCACCAATGTCGGCACGCACCTCGTCCAGTGTCGGGGCGGCGGAGTTGCGGGTTTCGGTGACGAGGATCAGGTGCCAGCCGAAATCGGTTTTGATGGGGCCTGCAACCTCGCCCACTTTGGCGGCAATGACGGCATCTTCGAACGGTTTGACCATGGCACCCGTGCCGAACCAGCCCAGATCGCCGCCGGAGGCTGCGGAGCCGTCGGTGGAGTTGGCTTTGGCCACTTCGGCAAAGGCGGCGCCGTCCTGAATTTGTTTCAGAAGGGCGGCCGATTTCTCTTCGGAATCAACCAGGATGTGGGAGGCGTGGTATTCGAGCGTCGGCACGGCCTCTTTGTACTTGGCGTCATAGGCGGCCTGGATGGTCTCCTCGGTCACGGCGGCGGCGATGCCGGCGCTGACGGCGACGTTGGCCAGGTAGTTTCTGCGCTGGTCGAGCAGGGCAAGGGTGTCGCGCGTGGTCAGGGTGGCGCCCAGGGACTGCATCAGCGCCTCTTGCTGGACCAATTGGTCCAAGAGGCCCTTGAACAGAACGTCATCGGGCAGGGCCTTGTACTGGTCGGGCAGGCCGTCACGGGTGACGATCAGGTCGCCCAGCGTGATCTCGACACCGTTGACGGTTGCCAGAACCGTCGTTGCCGTTGGGTCTTGGGCCACGGCGGGCAGTGCGAATCCCAGCCCGAGAGCCAATGTGCCGCAGAACCTTGAAAACTTCATCATCTCACACGCTCCTGATCGTGCCGCGGGCCTTGGCGGCGTTGACTATCCGCCGGGCAGCCCTTAAATCGCAACGGTCGCGTGCGGTGGGTTGGCAGGCTTCTTGGCCCTTCTAAGGAAGGTGGCGGGAGGGGGCAAGACTGAGGCACACACGATCCTGTCAGGACCCCCTGACAGTAGTTTTTTGGCCAGGCGGAGAAAACATGCTGGGTCTTGGTTCACTTGCAAAAATGGTTTTTGGCACACCCAATGACCGTGCGGTCAAGGCGGTGCGTCCGCTTGTGGCCAAAATCAACGCATTGGAGCCGCAGTTTGCGGCGCTGAGCGATGACGGGATCAAGGCCAAGACGGCCGAGTTTCAAAAGCGGGCGCAGGAGGGTGGTGAAAGCCTGGATGCGCTGCTGCCGGAAGCCTTTGCCAATTGCCGCGAGGCGGCACGGCGGGCCCTGGGGCTCAGAGCGTTTGATGTGCAGTTGATGGGTGGGATTTTCCTGCACCGGGGCAACATTGCGGAAATGCGCACGGGCGAGGGCAAGACGCTGGTGGCGACTTTTCCGGCCTATCTGAATGCGCTGACCGGCAAGGGCGTGCATGTGGTGACCGTGAACGACTATCTGGCCAAGCGGGATGCGGGCTGGATGGGCAAGGTGTACGGGGCGTTGGGGCTGACGACCGGGGTTGTCTATCCGTTTCAAGGTGACATGGAAAAGCGCGCGGCCTATGCCGCCGACATCACCTATGCGACCAACAACGAACTTGGGTTCGATTATCTGCGCGACAACATGAAGGGCAGCATCCCGGAGATGTCGCAGCGCGGGCACAACTTTGCGATTGTCGACGAAGTTGATTCGATTCTGGTCGACGAGGCGCGCACGCCGCTGATCATTTCGGGGCCCTCGCAGGACCGGAGTGACCTGTATCAGAAGGTGGATGCCTTCATCCCCGAACTGACCGAGGCGCATTTCAAGCTGGACGAAAAGACCCGTAACGCGACCTATACCGAAGAGGGCAACGAGTTCATCGAGCAGCGTCTGTCGGCGGCGGGTTTGCTGCCGGATGGCCAATCGCTCTACGATCCGGAAAGTACGACGCTGGTGCACCATGTCACGCAGGCGCTGCGGGCGCACAAGTTGTTCCACAAGGATCAGCAGTACATCGTCAAGGATGGCGAAGTGATGCTGGTGGACGAATTCACTGGCCGCATGATGCGCGGGCGGCGGTTGTCGGAAGGTTTGCATCAGGCGATCGAGGCCAAGGAACGGGTCAAGGTTCAGCCGGAGAACGTGACCCTCGCCTCGGTGACGTTCCAGAATTATTTCCGGCTGTACGACAAGCTGGCCGGGATGACCGGCACGGCATCGACCGAAGCAGATGAATTCATGGAGATTTACAAGCTGGGCGTTGTCGAAGTGCCGACGAACCGGCCCGTGATGCGGACAGATGACCATGATGCCGTGTTCCGCACCGCGCGGGAAAAGTACGAAGGCATCGTCAAGATCATCAAGGAAGCGAATGCCAAGGGCCAGCCGATGCTGGTGGGCACCACCTCGATTGAAAAGTCGGAGTTCCTGTCGGACATGCTGAAACAGTCCGGTATCACGCACAATGTGCTGAACGCCCGCCAGCATGAGCAGGAAGCCAAGATCGTGGCAGATGCGGGCAAGTTGAACGCCGTGACGATTGCCACCAACATGGCAGGCCGGGGTACCGACATTCAACTGGGCGGTAACGTTGAACTGCTGGTGATGGAGGCGATTGCCGCTGACCCGGAGCTGAACCCAGATGACGTGCGCAAGCGGATCGAGGCAGAGCATGCAGGCGAAAAGGCGGCGGTGATTGCCGCTGGCGGCCTGTTCGTGATTGCAACCGAGCGCCATGAAAGCCGCCGGATTGACAACCAGTTGCGCGGCCGGTCGGGCCGTCAGGGCGACCCGGGGCGGTCGTCGTTCTTCCTGAGCCTGGAAGACGATCTGATGCGGATCTTTGGGTCCGAGCGGCTGGACAAAATCCTGTCGACGCTTGGCCTGAAAGAAGGCGAGTCGATCGAGCATCCGTGGGTCAACAAATCGCTGGAGCGGGCGCAAGCCAAGGTTGAGGGCCGCAACTTTGACATCCGCAAGCAGCTTTTGAAGTTCGACGATGTGATGAACGACCAACGCAAGGCCATCTTTGGCCAGCGGTTGGAGATCATGCAATCGCAGGATCTGGGTGAAGTCATTCAAGACATGCGCCATCAGGTGGCCGAGGATCTGGTGGATTTCTACCTGCCGCCCAAGTCCTATGCTGATCAGTGGGATGCGCCGGGCCTCTATGCGGCAGTGATCGAGAAGATGGGCATGGATCTGCCCATCATCAAATGGGCCGCGGAAGAGGGTGTTGACCAATCGGTCCTGCGCGAGCGTCTGGTTGCCGAAAGCGACAAGTTGATGGCGCAAAAGCTGGAGGCCTTTGGCCCCGAGACGATGCGTTCGGTCGAAAAGCAGTTGTTGTTGCAAACGATTGACGCCAAGTGGCGCGAGCACCTGGTAACGCTGGAGCATTTGCGCACTGTGGTGGGCTTCCGTGGCTATGCCCAGCGTGACCCGCTGAACGAATACAAGACGGAAGCGTTCACGCTGTTTGAAAACCTGCTGAATTCGTTGCGGCAGGAGGTAACGCAGAAGCTGTCTCTTGTGCGGCCGATGACGGCAGAGGAGCAAAAGGCGATGGTCGCGCAGGTCTTGGCCCAGCAGGCTGCCGCTGCGGCGCCCGCTGCACTGGCTGCGCCCGTAGCGCCCGCTGTGGCGGCCCCTGCGGCCCCTGCCGTGGAAAAGGTGGCCAAGGCCGGGTTCAACGAATCGGACCCGAATACCTGGGGAACCCCGGCGCGGAACGACCCTTGCCCCTGCGGATCTGGGGAAAAGTTCAAGCACTGCCACGGCAAACTGGCCTGATAGCGTGAAATGAGGCGGCTTTGCAGCCTCATCGTCACTATTGGGCCAGGGTTGCGGTGGAAAAGCCCGGATCACGTCATTTGGCTGCCCGGATGTTAATGCAACGCTTGCCGAAGAAACAATCGGTGGGCTTAACATGTCGATCCTGAAACAATTGCCAAATCTGCCCCTTGGGCGCGCGGCGCGGGTGTTTGCGCTGGTGGCGGTTGCGATGGCGGCGGGGCATCTGATTCAAGCGATTGCCGCGCGAGAATCAACCGTCGTGGCGCAGGATATCAGCCGCGTTCCGGTGGACATCGTGCATTTGTCGGCGGGTACGGATGATGGGCCGACCATCGTTTTTCTGAAACCTGCACCCGAAACTTTGACCGCTGCGGTAACGCCGGAACAAATTGGAGACGTCATGGCTACCGTGCCGTGTTCGGACGATCTGTCCTTGGAGGCGTTGCCGGACGGAATGATTGGTGTGGCCCTGCAAGCAACCTGCCGGACCGGGCAACGAATTGTCCTGCGCCATGCCGGTTTGGCTGTGACGGGCAAGATCGGGTCAGAGGGACGCTTTCAGACGGTGGTGCCCGCCCTGAGCGTGGCCGAGGTGGTTGAAGTGCTGTTCCCGGATGGCCAGCGTGTATCGCAGACAGTCACAATGCCTGAGGTTGCCGCGATGCGACGGTTTGGCGTACAATGGCAGGGCGCTGCCGCCTTTGCTGTGCAAAGCTTTGAAAACGGGGCGGATTTTGGTCAGGTGGGCGTGGTATCGGCCCAGAACCCGGGGTCGTCGCTTAGCGGTATGTTGACGCTGCTGGGCGATGCCACGGTTGAAAATCCGTTGATGGCGCAGATCTATACCTATCCCGCCGATCCGCTGCGACCGGTCGAGATTGTGGTGGAAGCGGCGGTAACGCCGGACACCTGCGGGCATGACCTGCTGGGTGATGTGATCTTCAGCCAGGCTGGGCGGGCGATGAAGGTGGATCTGACGCTGGCCATGCCAGATTGTTCTGGGGTCGGTGACTTTCTGGTGTTGAAAAATCTTGCGACAGACCTGAAGATTGCCGCCAATTAGGGGTCAGGCGGGCATTCATGAAGGTATTGTCTCGCGGTGCGGCAATTATGGCCGCGTTGCTTTTGTGCCAAGGTGCGGTGGCGCAGGATGTCACGCTGACGTCGCGGGATGGGTCGTTGTCGTTGACGGGTACACTGCAGGGTTATGACGGCGAGTTTTTCCGGATTGATACCAACTATGGCCCGCTGACGGTGGACGGGCAGGGCGTGACCTGTGACGGGCCGGGTTGCCCGGACCTGACCGCGCCCAAGGCCGTGATCCGGTTTGTGGGGGCGCAGGATGCTGGAAACAGTTTGCTGCCCACCCTTTTTGCGGCATTTGCCGAGGCGCGGGGGTTGCGCTTTGCAGCGGGGAACCCGGCGATCATCCGCGATCCGGTCACCGAGGAGATGCTGGCGGAACTGAGTTTTGATCCGATGACCGGGGTGGCCGCGCGGGAGGCCATTTTGTCGGGGGCGGCGCAGATCATGGTCGCTTCGGTCACCGAGCCGGATCTGGGGGCGCAAGCGGTGGCGCTGGATGCTTTGGTGCCGATCATGGCGCCGGGCAATCCGACGCCGCGGATTTCGACAACCGATCTGGCGCTGGTCCTGGCGGGCGAGGTGGAGAACTGGAGCCAGATCGGCGGGCCGGACATGCCGTTGGTTCTGCATGGCCTTGCAGCCGACGCCGATCTGCAACAGGCGCTGACGGCGCGGTTGGGCCGGGATGTGACGGCTACGGTGGTGCATGCCAGTTTGACCGATTTGGCTGTGGCGGTAGCTGAGGACCCTTGGGCTGTTGCGGTGACCGAGCGCGCCTTGCTGGGTCGGGCGCGGCTGCTGCCCCTGACCGACAGTTGCGGGTTTCCCTTGCTGCCGACCCGACTGGCGGTCAAGGCGCAGGACTATCCGCTGACCCTGCCGGTGTTTTTTCTGACGCCACGCTACCGCCTGCCGCTGGTCGCGCGCGAGTTTATGGAGTTTCTGTCAAGCCCGCTGGCGCAGGCGGCGATTGCCCGGGCGGGCTATATTGACCGGCGGGCCGAGCGGCAGCCGATGACGGCGGATGGGTTGCGGCTGATCAACGCGATCAAGGGGGCGGGGTCGGAGACGACACTAGATGACCTGAAGCGGTTGGTGGCCACGATGGATGGGGCGGACCGGCTTTCGCTGACGTTCCGGTTTGAAGGGGGGACGACAACGCTGGATGCGGCCTCGCAAAGCAGTCTGACGGACCTTGCCCAGATGATCGAGGCGGGGCTGTTCAAGGGGCAGGCGCTGACGCTGGCTGGGTTTTCGGATGGGTCAGGGGCGGCGGGGGCCAATCTGAACCTGTCTGGCAACCGGGCCGCGGCGGTGCTGGCCGCGCTGCAGCGGTTGGTGCCGGGCATGCCGGAGGATCAGTTGCCGCAGGTGCAGGCCTTTGGCGAGGCGCTGCCGATGGCCTGTGACGAGACGGCGGCGGGGCGGCGGTTGAACCGGCGGGTGGAGTTGTGGTTGAAACCGGCATTCGGGGCGGGCGCGGGTGACGCGCCCTAAAGATAGCCTTGGGCGCGGAAGCTGAGTTCGCGGGATTTGCCGATGATCAGGTGATCGTGCAGGGTGATGCCAAGAACCTGCGACGCGTCCTGAATTTGTGCCGTCATGGCGATGTCAGCCTCGGACGGGGTCGGGTCGCCGGAGGGGTGGTTGTGGACAAGGATCAGCGCGCTGGCGTTGAGTTCAAGGGCCCTTTTGACCACCTCACGCGGGTAGACGGGGACGTGATCGACGGTGCCCTTGGCTTGTTCTTCATCCGCGATCAGAACATTCTTGCGGTCCAGAAACAGGATGCGGAACTGTTCGGTTTCGCGGTGGGACATGGCGGTGTGGCAGTAGTCGACCAAGGCATCCCAGGACGACAGGATGGGGCGGTTCATGACCTTGGCGCGCATCAGGCGCTGGGCCGAAGCCTCGATGATCTTCAGCTCCTGCACCACAGCCTCACCCACGCCCTTGACCATCATCAGACGGGCGGGGACGGCGGAGATGACGCGGTTGAAATCGCCAAAGGTGTCCAGCAGCAGGCGGGCGAGGGGTTTGACGTCTTGCCGGGGGATGGCGCGGAAGAGGACCAGTTCCAGCAGTTCATAGTCTGGCATTGCAGTCGCCCCCCCCTCCATAAACCGGGAGCGGAGGCGTTTGCGGTGGTCTGCGATGTAGGAAGGCAGTTTGTAGGGCAGGCGGGATGGGGTCGCCTCATCCTCATCCCCCGGAGGGGTGAAGAGGGGGAGGAGCGATTCGTGGAAGCCATTCTGTGCCATGAGGCGACCCTGGCACAGACGTGGTTACGGAAGGGTTAATGCCGCTTAACGGCCTGCCATCTGGTCCGAAAAGCTGTGGTTCGCGTCGCGGTGCCCAGCCTCATCCAACCGGACCTTGATGACCACATCGCGCAGGCGGGCGTCGGCGGGCAGGCTCCAGTAGTCGATGGCGAACTGGGGGGCGGGCACGTTTTCGGCGCGGCCTGCGTCGATGTCGGCCAGATATTCGGTGTAGGAGTAGACGGCCTCCTCCTCCAGATACCCCATAAAGCGGTGGGCGACGCGGGGCCACAGGATGTAGAACACGAAAAAGCCGTTGAAGAATATGCCTTGGGCCAGAATGATCAAAAAGCGTTCAAAGCGGCTGGGTTGCGCGACCTGAATGAAGGTCATCAGGTGGGCGCGTTCATTCTCGGCCTCCTCCAGCAGAGCATGGATCCAGCCGCGGTCATCCTGAAAACTGCGGAGCGAGCGGAGGTGGGTCAGCATGCCGCCCACCATGCCGGGCACGGCGGCAACGGTTTCCAGCACGACGGCGCGGTGGCCGTAGCGGCCGCGAAAGAAGGCGTCGGCAAATAGGCGGAGAAACTTGACGGCCCCATAGGCGAAGCGGTCACCAAAGCCCGAGGGCTTGTAATGGGTGACGTTCAACTCGGTCGGGGCGGGGTGGGCGCGCGGTTGCATGGGTTGGATCCTGTGTTGGTCGGCCTGGTTCCCTTGGTTGGCCGACACACAGAATATGGGTTTCGCATCCCGTGATTTCAGCGGGATGCGACGATTTGACGAAGGGCCGCTCAGCCCTTCATGCCATCCCAGAAACCCTTGACCTTGGCGAAGAAGCTGGCGTTTTCGGGGTTGTTTTCGGCGCTGAGCGCCTCGAACTCGCGCAGGATCTCGCGTTGGCGGGTGGTCAGTTTGACCGGGGTTTCGACGGCCAGTTCGATCAGCATGTCACCGACACCGCCGCCACGCAGCGCAGGCATTCCCTTGGCGCGCAGGCGCATCTGTTTGCCGGTTTGCGCGCCTTCGGGCACTTTGACGCGGGATTTGCCGCCGTCGATGGTGGGCACCTCGACCTCGCCACCCAAGGCGGCGGTAGTGATGCTGACTGGCACGCGGCAGAAAAGGTTCACGCCGTCGCGTTGGAAGATCGGGTGTTCCTTGACCTCGATGAAGATGTAAAGGTCGCCCGAAGGGCCGCCGCGCATGCCGGCCTCGCCCTCGCCTGCAAGGCGGATGCGGGTGCCGGTTTCAACGCCGGCGGGGATGTTGACGGACAGAGAGCGTTCGCGTTCGATGCGTCCGGCCCCTGCGCAGACTTTGCAGGGGTTCTTGACGATCTGGCCCTGACCGTTGCAGGTGGGGCAAGAGCGTTCAACGGTGAAAAAGCCCTGTTGGGCGCGGACTTTGCCCATGCCGGAGCAGGTGGGGCAGGTGACGGGTTCGGACCCGCCTTCGGCCCCGGTGCCACGGCAGGTGTCACAGGCGACTGACGAGGGGACAGAGAGGGATTTCTGGACGCCTTTGAACGATTCCTCAAGGCTGACGCGCAGGTTATAACGCAGGTCGGACCCGCGTTGGGCGCGAGAGCGTCCGCCGCCAGCGCCGCCGCTGCGGCCCATGAAATCGCCGAACAGATCTTCGAACACGTCCGAGAAGGCTGATCCGAAGTCGCCATTGCCGCCGCCGCCGCCGCGTTGGCCGCCGCCCATGCCGCCCTCGAACGCCGCATGGCCATAGCGGTCATAAGCGGCTTTCTTGTCGGCATCTTTCAACACGTCATAAGCCTCGTTCACTTCTTTGAACTGGGCTTCGGCGTTGGGGTTGTCGGAATTGCGGTCGGGGT